>JAKDIE010000117.1 GCA_030450655.1 Ruaniaceae bacterium | reverse complement strand
GGACCGTCGGCCCGCCCATCGGAGGGACCTCGGTCAAGATCATCGAGGATGGGGAGATCCTTGTGCGCGGGGTCGGCGTTTTCGGTGGGTATCACAACAACCCTGCGGCTAACGCCGAGGTGATCGAGGACGGTTGGTTCCACACGGGCGACTACGGTTCGCTCGATAAGGACGGCTACCTCCGCATCACCGGCCGCAAGAAGGAAATTATCGTCACGGCTAGTGGAAAGAACGTTGCGCCAACGTCCCTTGAGGATCCGATCCGCTCGCACCCGGCCATCTCCCAGGTCGTGGTCGTGGGCGATAAGCAACCGTTCATCGCCGCGCTCATCACGCTTGACGCCGATGTGCTCCCACAGTGGCTAGCCACTCACGATCTCGATCCCGCGATGACCGTGGCGCAGGCGGCACAGAATCCCACGGTGCGCGAGCACATCCAGATGGCAGTGGATCGCGCGAACAAGAACGTATCGCGTGCTGAGTCGATCCGTGAGATCCGTATCCTCAATGGTGATTTCACGCAAGAAAATGACATGCTCACGCCGTCGATGAAGGTGAAACGACACGTGGTCCACGAGGCATATGCCGACGTCATCGCGTCCATCTACGCAGGGGCCAAGAAGCCGGAGTAGTTCGTGTCAGTGGGCGTGGGTACCGTGTGATCACGATGTCCACGCCCACTCGCATGCGCCCAGGTCGATTCCTCGATCTGGATCATCCGGGCGCCTCGGAGCAACTGAGTTTCGACTCACTCGGGACCCCTCTGAGCGAGTTGACCTTCGTCGTGGTCGATCTGGAGACCACAGGGGGGCGCTCCACGGAGGATTCGATCACCGAGATTGCAGCGGTGAAGCTCCGGGGCGGGGTGGTGATCGGCGAATTCCAAACCCTGGTCAATCCACGCCGCGCGATCCCCCCAGCAATCTCATCGCTGACGGGTATCACCTCCGCGATGGTCGCCGCTGCGCCACCGATCGACGCCGTCCTGCCGACCTTCCTGGAGTTCGCCCGCTTCGGGCCCGAGTGCGCGCTCGTCGCTCACAACGCCCGGTTCGACGTGGGATTCCTGCGAGCGGCGTGCCTGCGTCACGACATAGCGTGGCCGCAGCCCGTGGTGGTCGATACGCTTCTGCTCTCACGGCGCGCGCTGACCCGGGAGGACACTCCCAATCACAAACTCGGCACCCTCGCGCGCATCTTCGGCACCGCCACCCAGCCGACCCACCGCGCTCTTGATGACGCCCGAGCCACGGGAGAGGTGCTTCACCGCCTCTTGGAAAGACTCGCACCACTCGGGCTCACGCACGCCGAAGATCTGCGCACCATTTCGCAGCGGGTGCCTCCCTCGCGTCGCGCAAAATCCCGCATGACCGAACACGTTCCCGATGGCCCGGGCGTCTACCAGTTTGTGGGGCCCGGCGGAGAGATCCTCTACGTGGGATCCAGCGTGAGCCTGCGCCCCCGAGTGAAGTCGTACTTCACGGGATCGGACACGCGGCGCCGCATGGGCGACATGCTCGATCTGGCGCAGTCCGTCCGCGCGATTGAATGTGACACCTTACTGGAAGCGCGGGTGCGCGAGCTGCGACTCATCGACTCGTTGCAGCCGCCGTACAACATCCGCTCCAAGCGCGCACGCACGCGGCCGTGGGTACGGCTCACGGACGAGAGCCATCCCCGCCCCACCGTTGTGCGCTCGCTGCCGCTCGCTCAACTCGGGAAGGCGTGGGGGCCCTTCTCATCGCGCTCTCAGGCTCGGATGGCTGCGGAGGCGCTCACCGCAGCCTCGTCGATTCGCACCTGCACCACCCGCTTGCCGCTCGTGCCCACCGAAGGTGCGCGCCCCTGCGCATCCCTCGAGATGGGGCTCTGCTGCGGCCCGTGCGTGAACGTGGTATACCCGGACCTGACCGTCGCCTCTGCCAGCCGCGCTCTCCACGGGCAGGTGGAGGGCGTCGTCGCGCATCTCCACTCAACGATCGAACGGTTCGCCGCGGCCCAGCGCTACGAAGAGGCGCGCGACGCCCGCGAACGGCTCCGCGCGGTCCTCGTGGGTGCAACACGCGCGGAATCGCTTGGCGTGTGGGCACGCCAACCCCTCGTGGTGGGTGCCCGGCCCGGGCTGGGTGCATGGGAACTTGCCGTCATGAAGTGGGGGCGCCTCGCAGGGGTGGGACTCCTCAACCCAGGAGAGCCGAATGTGGACGAGGTGGTTCAGCAGACCGTGGCGCGCAGCGAGTACGTTCCGGAGCCTTCCCTGGTGGGCGAGGCTGCCACGGCCGAGGAGACACAACTGGTTTCCGAATGGCTGAGCGCGAGTGACTGCAGACTCGTCCAGATCGATCCCACCGGGCCGTCAATTGCGCTGGGAATCAACTCGCCCGCACGAGTCCCCCACCCGCCGGCCGGATGAGCGGCATAATTGGGTCATGATCACCGCGATAGTTCTCATCGAGACAGCCCCTTCACTGATTCCGGAGGTTGCGCAGGCTGTCGCTGACCTCCCCAAGGTCAGCGAGGTCTACTCGGTGACGGGCGATACGGACCTGATCGCCATGGTGCGGGTGAGTGCCCACGAAGAACTGGCGGACGTCATCGCGAATCACATCTCGAAGGTCACGGGCGTGCTCGAGACTCGCACCTACATTGCGTTCCAGTCCTTCTCCCGCCACGATCTTGACGCGGCGTTCGGCCTGGGGTTCGAACAGGCCGATTAGGATGCGGCGTTCTCGCGGTTGAAATCGATCCAGCGCTCCAGCACGCGCCGTGCGTCACCCGCGCGCACCGAATCACTGACGCGCTCGCACGCGGCCGAGAGCCGCTCTGCGAGACTGCCCTCGGCGTCGTCTGCGGCGGCGACCAGACCGGCCGCAGCGTTTAGCATCACCGTGTCGAAAATGATCCCTTCCTCGCCGTCGAAGACACGCTGCGCCACCTCCGCGTTGTAGGCGGGATCGGCACCGCGAAGATCGTCGAGGGTTGCACGCGGGATGTTGAAGTTTGTCGCGTCAATGACCTGGTGCGTGATCGCGCCGTCGCGCACCTCCCACACATCGTTTGGCGCCACGGTGGTGAGCTCATCGAGCCCAGTCTGGCCGCGGAACACGAGCGCGGATGCGCCCCGCCCCGCGAAGACGCCGGCCACGAGGGGGGCATGCCGTGCGGACGAAACACCCACGGCGGAGGCGCGTGGGCGGGCCGGATTCGTGAGCGGACCCAGCAAGTTGAAGGATGTCGCGATCCCGAGTTCGCGGCGAGTGGGCGCCGCATAACGCATCGACGGGTGGAAGAGGTTCGCGAAGAGGAACGTGATCCCCACATCAGTCGCCGCTCTCCCCACAGCGTCCCGATCGAGGGTGAGGTCCACGCCGAGTGCTTCCAGGAGATCCGCCGAGCCCGAGGCCGATGAGGATGCGCGGTTCCCGTGCTTCACAACCGTCACTCCCGCACCCGCGATCGCGATCGCCGCCATCGTCGATATGTTCACGGTCCGGGCACGGTCGCCACCAGTCCCCACGATGTCGAGGGAGTCACGTGGCGCATCGACGGTCTGGGCATGGGCGAGCATCGAATCTGCCAGTCCCGCGAGTTCTTCGACGGATTCACCCTTGGTCGCGAGGGCGGTCAGGAATCCTGCTAGGACAACAGGAGACGTCCCCCCACCCATCACTTGGTCCATCGCCCACGCCGTCTCGGCGGATGTGAGATCACTGCCCGAGATGACGCGGGATGTGAGTTCCGGCCAGGAAAACGTCACTGCGCAGCCGTCGCGAGCTGGTCGCGAAGGTGCCGGGCAATAGTTTCCTGCAGCGCACGGGGCTCGTAAGGTGCGTGAACGAAGCCGTCTGCCTGGGACCAGTGCGCGAGCCACTCGTCCAACGGGCGTCCAATCAGCACGATCGCGGGTGGGCATTCGTAGATTTCATTCTTCAGTTGCTTCACGAGGGCCATTCCGCCCATCTTCGCGGCCTCGCCGTCGAGCACGAGCAGATCGTACGAGTTCTCTTCGACCTTGCCGACGACGGCTGGCCCAGTGGCAGTCTCATCCCATTCGAGGAGGGGAAGATCCTTAGCGGCGCGGCGACCGACCGAATCGATGATGTGGCGTCGAGTTGCAGCATCGTCGCTGTAGAGCAAGACGCGAGCAGTTTCTTTCTCGGACATTGACTTCCTTCCAGGTACGGTACGCCCATCATACGTTGGCGTGCATCACAAAATTGTGTAGGACTTTAGACCCTTTCAGCGAGAGTTTTGTGAAATTTCAAGCCATAATGACAACGTGTCGTCTCAGTCAACAGTAGCCGCGGTCCCGCATGCACATGTCGAGCGCCCGAATCCCACCTCTGTGGGAACGATCGTGTGGCTCGCCAGCGAGCTCATGTTCTTCGCGGGCCTTTTCGCCATGTACTTCACGCACCGTTCAGTGCACGCCGAGCAATGGTTCGAGTGGTCCAGCATTCTGAACCTTCAGTTTGCCCTGGTCAACACGACCATCCTCGTGCTCTCGTCCGTCACCTGCCAGATGGGTGTGTGGGCGGCCGAAGAGTTTCGCCCCCGGCGCACTGGATCCTTGCTCCAGGTCAAAAAGTGGGGGGTCGTTGAGTGGTACACGTTGACCTTCTTGATGGGCGCCTTCTTCATCGCAGGACAGGTCTTCGAATACGCGGAGCTGTACCAGGCGGGGCTCGATGTTTCGTCGTCGTATGGCGCAGTATTCTTCATCACCACGGGCTTCCACGGCTTGCACGTGCTCGGGGGATTGATCGCCTTCCTCTTCGTCCTCGGGCGCGTCTTCACGGCGAAGCGCTACGGGCACCTTGAAGCGACATCCGCTGTGGTGACCTCGTACTACTGGCACTTCGTTGACCTCGTGTGGGTCGCCCTGTTCGTCACGATCTATTTCATTCGCTAGCTAAGGGAAGTTCATGGCCGAATCGACTCGTCGCAGCCGGTTTGCACCGTTGGTGCTCCTGGTTCTCGCGCTCCTACTGGCGACGGCTATCTATGCCGTCATCTCATCGTCTGCACATGCGGATACCACCGCTGGCGATGCGAGCGACATCACGAAGGGAGAAAAGCTCTTTCAAGCGAACTGCTCCACCTGCCACGGCGCACAGGCGGAGGGCACCGATATCGGCCCGTCTCTCATCGGGGTAGGTGCCGCATCCGTCCACTTCCAGGTCTCCACTGGCCGCATGCCGATGGCAGCACTCGTTACGCAGGCACCCGCGAAGCCGGTGGTCTTCGATGAGGAACAGACCGCGCAGCTTTCCGCCTTTGTGGCGTCACTTGGGGCTGGTCCTGCAATCCCCACCGCGGAAATGGTGAACCCCGAGCTTGGCGACCCTGCGAACGGAATGCTGCTGTATCGCACCAACTGCGCCATGTGCCACAACGCCATT
>JAKDIE010000438.1 GCA_030450655.1 Ruaniaceae bacterium | reverse complement strand
TGCTGGCCCTCTCCCCGCACCGTGATGCGGGTTCCTCCCGTGGTGGCGCGCACGATGATGCGATCGCGCATCTCCAACGCCATCCCGATCGAATCGAATCCGGGCCCGAGGTTCGCCGTGGTGGCAGGAACCGTGACCGTCGCGTGGTCCGTAACGAAGCGCATCTACAACCCCAGCGCCTTCACAGCCGCGGCGAGGGACGGCTCAATCACCGTGGGATCGAGCTCGTAGCTCCCCAACGCAGTCGCCGTGTCCTTCAGCCCATTACCAGTCACCGTGCACACGATCGTGGCGCCGCTCGGCACCTTCCCCGCGGCGGCAGCCTTCAACAGGCCCGCCACGGAGGCCGCCGAGGCCGGCTCCACGAACACCCCCACCTGGGAGGACAGGAGCGCCTGCGCCTCAAGAATCTCGGCATCGCTGACGGCGTCGATCCAGCCCCCCGATGAGTCCCGCGCCTCCACGGCGTAGTCCCACGAGGCGGGGTTGCCGATCCGGATTGCCGTCGCCACCGTCTCGGGGTTCTCCACGGGTTCGCCCTTCACGAAGGGGGCGGCGCCGTCGGCCTGAACCCCCCACATCTGCGGAACCTTCGTGGCCACGGGCGCGATGCGCGTGGCGGAATCGTCCAGAGAGGCGGAGGTGGTGCGGCCGGCGTACTCGTTGTAGCCCATCCAGTACGCCGAGATGTTGCCGGCGTTGCCCACCGGCAGCACGTGAATATCCGGCGCATCGCCGAGCGCGTCCACGATCTCGAACGCGGCTGTCTTCTGCCCTTGCAGGCGATAGGGATTCACGGAGTTCACCAGGCCCACCGGGTACGCCTCGGTGAGCTCGCGGACGATGCGCAGGCAATCGTCAAAGTTACCGTCCACGGCCACGAGACTGGCACCGTGCACCACGGCCTGGGCGAGCTTGCCCGCCGCGATCTTGCCCGCAGGAAGGACGACGGCGCAGCCGAGGCTGGCGCGCACGGCGTATGCCGCGGCAGAAGCGGAGGTATTGCCGGTCGAGGCGCAGGCCACGTATCGCACTCCCCCGGCGGAGGCCACCTCGGAAATGGCCGCCGTCATGCCGCGGTCCTTGAATGATCCCGTGGGGTTCGCGCCCTCCACCTTCACGTGCACCGTGGCGCCCGTGAGCGCATCGAGTGCCGGGGCGTGGACGAGCGGCGTGCCGCCCTCACCAAGTGTCACGATCGTGTTGAAGCTGGGGAGCCGTTCGGCGTACTCGGCGATGACTCCGCGCCACTGGTGGGCCATTGATTCTCCTTAGTTTTCGACTGGGGTGACCGAGAGCACTTCGTGGACCGCAGAATCCGCGCGCAGCGCCTGCGCCACGGCGTTCAGATTCGCCACACGGCTCGGGTGGGTGACGATCGCAATCGTGGAGTTGCCAAGCTCGGTGGACTCTTGGCGCACGGATTCGATCGAGACCCCGTGATCCGCGTGGATTCCGGCCACGCGGGCAAGCACGCCCGGGTGATCGGCCACGTGCAGGCGTGCCTGCTGGGCGCTCGTGGTCTCCTCCGAGCCCACCACGCGCAGCGCCGCGTACGCGGACTCGCGGGGGGCGTTGCCGCCGCGCACCTTGTGCGAGGCAGCGGCCACCAGG
>JAKDIE010000116.1 GCA_030450655.1 Ruaniaceae bacterium | reverse complement strand
GCCCGGCGCCCCGACTCGGCGCGGATACCGACCGACTCACCAGCGGAGGATCATCCCGATGACCCACAAGCCCACCGCTCGCGCAGGCGTCCCCGTCTACCTCACGGACGAGCGGCTCGCGATGACCGCGAAGGCCTGCCGTGGCTTCGTGTACGCGGCCTCCACCATGGGCGTGACCGGAGAACGCGCCACGATCGGCGGAACCGCAGAGACGCTCGTGACGCGCTGCCGCGCTGCAGGCGCGGATCGAGTGGCCGTGGGACTCGGCGTTTCGAAGGCCGCGCACGCCCGCGAGGTGGGACGCTACGCCGACGGCGTCATCGTGGGCTCGGCGCTGCTACGGGCACTGGGTGACGGGATCGCTCCGATGCGTGAGTTGGCGGCCGAGTTGGCCGTGGGCGCACACTCGGCCCGGGAGTAACACCGACGAAACATTTGCGAAACTCCGCCGCCCAATAGGTGATCTTTACTAGCGCAGGATTGGGAAGGCGGTACGCACATGGATGCTCGAGGGCTCTACAACCCGGCATACGAACACGATGCGTGTGGTGTGGCGTTCGTGGCCACGCTCACCGGAGTGCCGAGCAGGCAGATCGTCGAATCCGCTCTCGTTGCGCTGGAGAACCTTGACCACCGCGGGGCGGTTGGCGCCGAACCCAACTCGGGCGATGGCGCAGGCATCCTGACGCAGCTCCCGCATGCGCTCTTCTCCGAGGAACTCGGCATCGACCTTATCCCAGGCGCCTACGCCGCCGGCATCGCGTTCCTCCCCACGAATGGCGCCGAGCGCGCCCGGGTTGTCACGGAGATCGAGGACTTCGCGGCGCGCGAAGGATTGACAGTCCTCGGCTGGCGAGAGCTACCCATCGACCATCACGAGATCGGGCGCACCGCCCGCGATTGCATGCCCGTGTTCCGTCAACTCTTCGTCTCCGCCGAGGACGGCTCTTCGGGTATCCACCTCGACCGCAAGACCTTCCGCCTGCGCAAGCGCTGCGAGAACCACCTCGGGATCTACTTCTCCTCCCTCTCCAGCCGCACCATCGCTTACAAGGGAATGCTCACCACGGGGCAGCTCCGTACCTTCTTCCCGGACCTCCAGGATGAGCGGTACGCCTCCGCCATCGCCCTCGTGCACTCCCGCTTCTCCACCAACACGTTCCCTTCCTGGCCACTGGCTCAGCCCTTCCGGATGCTCGCCCATAACGGCGAGATCAACACGGTGCGCGGCAACCGCAACTGGATGGCGGCGCGGCAGAGCCAACTGCGCTCGGCGCTGCTTGGCGATCTCACCGAACTTGGGGACATCGTGACCGCCGGGGCCTCGGACTCCGCCAGCTTCGACGAGGTGGTGGAGCTTCTCGAGCTCGCTGGCCGTTCGCTCCCACACGCGATGCTGATGATGATCCCTGAGGCATGGCAGAACGATCCGGGCATGGACCCGAAGCGTCGCGCGATGTACGAGTACATGTCCACGATCATGGAGCCCTGGGACGGGCCGGCGTCCATGACCTTTACCGACGGCGCGGTGATCGGCGCGGTCCTCGACCGCAACGGGCTCCGTCCGGGCCGCTACTGGGTGACGGAGGACGGCCTCGTGGTGATGGCCTCCGAGGCCGGCGTGCTCGACATCCCGGAGACAGCCGTGGTCCGCAAGGGCCGCCTCGAGCCCGGCACCATGTTCCTCGTGGACACCGTGGCCGGGCGAATCGTCGAGGACGAGGAGACGAAGGCTGCATTGGCGGACGCCTTCCCGTATCAGCAGTGGCTCGAGCAGAATTTGCTGCACCTGAGCGCGTTGGCTGATCGCGAGCACATCGCGCACTCTGTCTCCTCCGTGGTGCGCCGCCAGCAGACCTTCGGCTACACCGATGAGGAGCTTCGCATTCTCGTGGCGCCCATGGCGCAGAGTGGAGCCGAGGCGCTCGGATCGATGGGGACCGATACACCGATCGCGGTGCTCTCCGCGCGCCCCCGGCTGATCTTCGACTACTTTGCACAGCTCTTCGCGCAGGTGACGAACCCACCCCTGGACGCGATTCGCGAGGAGATGGTGACCGCGCTGGACGCCGTGATCGGTCCCGAGCCGAACCTGCTCGAGGACATCCCGGAGCACGCCCGCAAGCTCGCGCTCGGCTTCCCTGTGATCACCAACGATCAGCTCGCCAAGGTGATCCACGTGGATCGGTATGCAGCGAACAAGGGCTTCTCGGCGCGCAAGATCATGGGGCTCTACCGTGTCTCCGGTGGGGGAGAGGCACTGCGTGAGAGGCTCGACGAGATCTTCGCAGAGGTGGATGAGGCGATCGAGAACGGGGTCTCTTTCATCGTGCTCTCGGATCGGGACTCGAGCGCGGAACTCGCGCCGATTCCCTCTCTCCTGCTCACCTCCGCGGTGCACCACCACACGCTACGCCAGCGCACCCGCACCCGGATCTCGCTCGTGGTGGAGGCCGGAGACGTGCGCGAGGTCCACCATGTGGCTCTGTTGATCGGCTATGGCGCGGCGGCCGTGAACCCGTACCTCGCCGCCGAATCCGCCGAGCGCCTGGTGGACGACGGCGTGGTGGCGGTCTCGAAGGAAATCGCCGTCGCAAACCTCATCAAGGCACTCGGTAAAGGACTCCTCAAGGTGATGTCGAAGATGGGCATCTCGACCGTCATGTCCTATCGCGGGGCGCAGGTGTTCCAGGCGATCGGCCTCTCTGAGGACGTGGTCAAGCGTTACTTCACCGGTACGCACAGCCCGCTGGGCGGCGTCGGGCTCGACGTCATCTCACGCGAAGTGGCGGAGCGGCACGCCACGGCGTACCCGCCCTCGGGCATCTCGCCGGCGCACCGGAGCTTGCGCATCGGCGGCGAGTACCAGTGGCGCCGTGAAGGCGAGCCGCACCTGTTCAACCCCGAGACCATCTTCCGGCTGCAGCACTCCACCCGCACCGGGCGCATGGACATCTTCCGGAAGTACACGGCGCTCGTGAACGATCAGTCGAAGGCCCTGATGACGCTGCGTGGGCTCCTCGCGTTCAAGGGGCGCGAACCGATCAGCATCGATCAGGTTGAGCCCGTGAGTGCGATCGTGAAGCGCTTCTCTACCGGCGCGATGAGCTACGGCTCCATCTCCATGGAGGCCCACCAAACCCTCGCAATCGCCATGAACCGTCTGGGCGCGAAGTCCAACACGGGCGAGGGCGGCGAGGATCCCGAGCGCCTCTACGATCCCGAGCGTCGCAGCGCGATCAAGCAGGTCGCCTCGGGCCGGTTCGGGGTGACCGCCGAGTATCTCACCAACGCCGACGATATCCAGATCAAGATGGCGCAGGGCGCGAAGCCCGGCGAGGGCGGCCAACTCCCGGGCGAGAAGGTGTACCCGTGGGTTGCGAGGACGAGGCATTCCACCCCCGGCGTCGGTCTGATCTCACCGCCCCCGCACCACGACATCTACTCGATCGAGGACCTGGCTCAGCTGATCCACGATCTGAAGAACGCGAACCCGGCCGCGCGCATCCACGTCAAGCTCGTCTCCGAGGTGGGCGTGGGGACCGTGGCGGCGGGCGTCTCGAAGGCTCACGCGGACGTGGTGTTGATTTCGGGGCACGACGGCGGGACGGGCGCCAGCCCGCTCACGTCGCTGAAGCACGCTGGGGGCCCCTGGGAGATCGGCCTGGCCGAGACCCAGCAGACACTCGTGCTCAACAGCCTGCGGGACCGGATCGTGGTGCAGACGGATGGCCAACTGAAGACGGGCCGCGACGTGCTCGTGGCCGCGCTGCTCGGCGCCGAAGAGTTCGGCTTCGCCACGGCGCCGCTCGTGGTCTCCGGCTGCATCATGATGCGCGTGTGCCACAAGGACACCTGCCCCGTGGGAGTGGCGACCCAGAACCCGGAGCTACGCTCACGCTTCTCGGGCAAGCCCGAGCATGTGGTCAACTTCTTCGAGTTCATCGCGCAGGAGGTGCGGGAACTGCTTGCCTCTCTGGGGTTGCGCTCGATCGAAGAGGCCGTGGGTCGCGTGGACCTGTTGGAGACCCGGGACGCCGTCGAACATTGGAAGGCCGAGGGCCTCGATCTCGCCCCGATCCTCGAACGGATCGATCCCGAGCCTGGTTCGGCCGCGCACCAGGTACGTGCGCAGGATCACGGGCTGCAGCGTGCGCTCGATCTCGAACTAATCGAGGAAGCGCGTGAGGCGATCGAGGGTGGGGCGCCGGTACGGATCGAGCGCACGGTGCGCAACATCAACCGCACGGTGGGCACGATGCTCTCCCACGAGATCACCAAGCGGCACCGCGGCGCTGGCCTGCCCGATGGCACGATCGACATCACCCTGACGGGCTCGGCGGGCCAGTCCTTCGGCGCCGTGCTGGTGCCCGGCGTGACGCTGCGGCTCTTCGGCGACGCCAACGACTACGTGGGCAAGTCACTCTCCGGTGGGCGCGTGATCGTCCGTCCGGCGGCGGAGTCCCGCCTGGAGGCGACCGATAACGTCATCGTGGGGAATGTGGTGGGCTACGGAGCCACGAGCGGCGAGATGTTCCTCTCTGGGCTCGCGGGCGAGCGTTTTGCCGTGCGCAACTCGGGCGCCAGCTTCGTGGTGGAAGGCGTGGGGGATCACGGCTGCGAGTACATGACCGGTGGCAACGTGGTGATCCTGGGGCGCACCGGCAAAAACTTTGGCGCCGGGATGTCCGGCGGCACCGCGTACGTGCTCGATCTGGACCCGGCGCAGGTCAACGCTCAGGCCCGCAACTCCGGGGACCTGCAACTCCTGGAACCGGATGCGGAGGACGTGCAGATCCTTGCGAGCCTGCTGCGGCGGCACGCGGAGTACACGGGATCGCGGCGCGCGGCGGAGCTTCTCGAGGAGGGCCGTATCGCCGAGCGCTTCACGAAGCTGCTGCCGAAGGCGTATGCGGCGGTCGTTGCGGCGATGACGGCCGCGCATGCGGAGGGTCTCGACATCGAGGCGGCCGGAGTATGGGAAAAGATCATGGAGGCGAGCAATGGCTGATCCACGCGGATTTCTGACCTATCGGGAGCGGGAACTCCCCGCGCGCAGACCGGTGCCCGTGCGCCTCATGGACTACCAGGAGGTCTACGAGCGCCGGGATGAGGATGCTGCCGCTCTCACGCGGCAGGCCTCGCGCTGCATGGACTGCGGCGTTCCCTTCTGCCACAACGGCTGCCCGCTCGGGAACCTGATCCCCGAGTGGAACGATCTGACCTGGCGCGGGCGCTTCGACGAGGCGATCGACCGCCTCCACGCCACGAACAATTTCCCGGACTTCACGGGGCGGCTCTGCCCGGCTCCGTGCGAGACCTCGTGTGTGCTCGGCATCAACCAGCCGGCCGTGACGATCAAGAACATCGAACTCTCGATCATCGACGAGGCCTTCGAGCGCGGGCTGGTGGT
>JAKDIE010000437.1 GCA_030450655.1 Ruaniaceae bacterium | reverse complement strand
TCCAGGAGCGTTCGCACGTCCTGCTGCACGGCAGCGACCTCTTCGGGGGTGAGCGGATCGTGGCGCACATGGCGCTCGCTCATTCGCACGCAGCCCATCGGGACCGAGATCCGTGACTCGATTCGCTCGCCATGCCCGAGCACGAACTCGGTGGATCCCCCACCGATATCCACGGTCATCACGGGAAAGTCCCACCCGCGCCCACCGGCGATCGCGCCGCGGTAGCCGAGTTCAGCCTCCGTCGATCCGGTGATGACCTCAGGCCTCACCCCGATCCGCTCTTCGATCCCGTGCACGAATACGGCACTGTTCGAGGCATCGCGGGTTGCCGCAGTCGCCACGAAGCGGGTGCGCTCAACGTTGTGTTCGTCGCTCAGGATCGCGAAGCGCTCAGCGGCAGCGAAGGTGCGCGCGAGGGCGTCCTCGTCCAGACGCCCGGTCTTGTCCACGCCTTGGCCAAGGCGCACGATCTCCATGGTGCGGACCAGGTCCGTCACCACGCCGTCGTCAATATCGGCGATGAGAAGGCGAATCGAGTTCGTCCCGCAATCCAGAGCTGCTACACGTGTCACGATCCAAGGTTACGTCGATTCGCTCAGCGTGCGAACGGGGATGCACAGGTGCACTGCTGCGCGGACCACAACCCACGCTCCTGAAGCAGATCGAGCGTCTCGTCCCCGAACGGATTGACGCCGCGGCCCGCAGCGAGCGAATGCCCAAGAACAGCATGTAGGCACTTCACGCGATGCGGCATTCCTCCGGCCGAGACGCCCGCGATCTCGGGCACGTCCCCCAGTTCGGACCGGCGGGCCAAGTAATCCTCATGAGCCTGCTCATACGCCCCCGCAAGTATCGGATCCGATGCCAAGCGCGCATTCATCCCCTCCATCGCGCCCTCTGCCTCAAGCGTCGAGGCACCCTTTACTGCCGGAGGGCAGGTCAGGTAGAAGGTCGTGGGGAACGGGGTACCGTCGTCGAGCCGGGGTGCCGTCACCACCACCGTGGGCCGCCCACACACGCACCGGGCCCCGATTGCGAGCACGCCCCGCGGCACCCGCCCGAGTTGCTCCTCAAGCACGTCCAGATCGCTCTGCGTCACGGCACCGAACATCTCAGCCCTCCTCCACCGTCACGGGCACCACCTGGCGCCCCCGCTGCGCGAGTTCGGTGCCGCCGGCGGTCTCGACGGACGCCCACATCTCCAGGTACCAAGGCCCAACCGGCGGGGTGTAGCCCATCTCGGCCTGGTACGCCTCCTGCGCGTCCTCGCCAATGATCGCCTCGGGATCCACCACCACCCACGGCTGCTCGCCCGGCACCACGAATCCAAGCCGATCCCGCGCCTGCGAACGTACGAAGTCCGGATCCTCCCACATCGCAACCTCGCGTTCAAGGCGCGCATTGCGCTCCTTCGCGGCCTCGATCTGCTCGGTCAACGCGCGCTCCTGCTCCATCTGTTGGAAGTACAGGTTCAGGGTGGGCGCCACGAGTACGAACGCCATGGTCGCCACGAGCACTCCCACCAGCACGCGCCAGGACACGGAGACGGTCCGGTCACCCCCGGTGGTGAACCGCAACGCGAAGGGTTTGCGCGACGACGCCCCCGTGCCTCGCGTT
>JAKDIE010000436.1 GCA_030450655.1 Ruaniaceae bacterium | reverse complement strand
GTGAGCGTTGACGAACTCCACCTGGCTATCGGAGTTCACCATCAGGACTGGCCGCGCGCCGCGGCGGTTCGCGTCCTCGGCCGCCTGGTCTGCGGCCGCGAGCAGGTCACTCGGCGCGGCCTGCGCACCGAGTATGACGCTGCGGGCGATCGCGGAGTCATTGATGAAGCCGCGCGGCTGCTTGGCGATCGTGGTTGAGGTGCAGGCGAATTCTTCGTGGAACTGCCGGGCCATCGAGTAGACGCCAAGATCCGAGCCGAGAAAGACCGGCGCTAGGGATGTCATGGCGCCAGTGTATCGGCGCGGCACCACCCGCCGTCACGAGCGTGCCCGTAGCCTTGGCGGGTGAACGATCCTGTGCCGGCCGAATTTCGCGAGGCCCTCAGTAGTCTGAAAGGCGCGCGGGCACGCCCGGAGATTCACCTCACCGAGATTCCTCCTCCCACACGCATCGCGCCGTGGGCCCTGGCTCTGACCGCCGAGGTCAACCCGAGCACGGATCCCGAAGACATGCTGGGACATGGACGCTTCGTGGCTCTCTACGATCCTGCTGGACAGGCCGCATGGCATGGCACTTTTCGGATTATCGTGATGGCTGCGGCAACGATCGACTCGGAGATGGGAATGGATCCCCTTCTCGCCGAGGCGGGCTGGTCCTGGCTCCTCGATTCGCTTGAAGACGCCGGCGCGGGGTACCACCACGTGTCCGGGACCGTCACCCGCACAATGTCCGAGTCCTTCGGAGGCATTCACCTCACCGAAAGCGACATCGAAATGGAGATACGCGCCTCGTGGACACCCAACACGACCGATCTGGCACCACATCTGGACTCTTGGTTGAGCCTGCTTTCCTCGCTCACGGGACTGCCCCCGATGGCGCCGGAAGTGACGGCCTTGACACGCAGAGTCTCAACTGGGAAGTCGTCGACTCTCCACAGGCTCTAGCCCGGGCGGTTGACGCACTGGCGGACGCAGTGGGGCCGTTCGCGGTGGATTCCGAGCGGGCGGGTGGATACAGGTACTCGCAGCGCGCCTACCTGGTCCAGGTGCGCCGCGGCGGCTCGGATGCCTTCCTCATCGATCCGGTGGCATTCAGCGATCTCACGCCATTGGCGGAGGTTCTCGCAGCGGACGAGTGGATCCTGCACGCAGCCAGCCAGGACCTTCCGTGCCTCACGGAACTACACCTGCGCCCGCCCTCGCTCTTCGATACGGAACTGGCCGGACGCCTCCTCGGCAAAGAACGCGTGGGCCTTGGGCCGCTGCTCGCCGAGACGCTCGACGTGCACTTGGCGAAGCAGCACTCCGCTGCGGACTGGTCCAGCCGCCCACTGCCCAACGCCTGGCTGGAATATGCGGCGCTTGACGTGCAATACCTCGAGGACCTCCGGGACCTCCTCGCGCAGGAACTTCAGAGCGCAGGAAAGGACGAATGGGCGCGCCAGGAGTTCGCGCACGAACTGGAGATTCCCCCACGAGTACCGCGCCCCGATCCGTGGCGGCGGACCTCCCGAATCACCGATGCGCGCTCGCGGCGTGGCCTCGCCGTCGTGCGAGAGCTGTGGACGGTGAGAGATGCCATCGCGCGGGAGCTCGATCGTGCTCCCGGCAAGCTCGTGAACG
>JAKDIE010000115.1 GCA_030450655.1 Ruaniaceae bacterium | reverse complement strand
GGGGCTGCTTTCGATGGAGGTGTGGGGCGGGGCCACGTATGACGTGGCGCTGCGGTTCCTCTCGGAGGATCCGTGGCGGCGGCTGGCGCTGCTGCGCGAGGCGATCCCGAACATTCCGCTGCAGATGCTCCTGCGCGGGCGGAACACCGTGGGGTACACGCCGTATCCCGAGGAGGTGACGCGGGCGTTCGTGCAGGAGGCGGCGAGCACGGGTATCGACATCTTCCGCATCTTCGACGCGCTGAACGACATCAACCAGATGGCGCCGGCGATCACCGCCGTGCGCGAGACCGGGACTGCGGTGGCCGAGGTGGCGCTCTGCTACACGGCGGATCTGCTGAACCCGGACGAGCGGCTGTACACGCTCGATTACTACCTGCGGCTCGCCGATCAGATCGTTGCGGCGGGGGCGCACATCCTCGCGATCAAGGACATGGCGGGGCTGCTGCGGCCGCACGCGTCGGCGCGGCTCGTCACGGCGCTGCGCGAACGGTTCGATCTGCCCGTGCACCTGCACACGCACGATACGGCGGGCGGCCAACTCGCCACGCTGATGGCGGCGGTGGACGTGGGAGTGGACGCCGTGGACGTGGCGGCGGCCTCGATGGCGGGGACCACCTCGCAGGTCTCGATGTCCGCGCTGGTGGCCGCGCTCGAGCACACGCCGCGGGATACGGGCATTTCGCTCGATGCTGCGGGCGCGTTGGAGCCGTACTGGGAGGCGATTCGGGCGATGTACAAGCCGTTCGAATCCGGGCTTCCGGGGCCCACCGGCCGCGTCTACCGGCACGAGATTCCCGGCGGGCAACTCTCGAACCTGCGCCAGCAAGCCATCGCGCTGGGGCTCGGTGAGCACTTCGAGGCGATCGAGGACATGTACGCGGCCGCGGACGCGATGCTGGGGCGCCTGGTGAAGGTGACGCCGTCCTCGAAGGTGGTGGGCGATCTAGCCCTGCAGCTTGTGGGCGCGGGCGTGGATCCGGCCGAGTTCGAGGCGAACCCCCGTGCCTTCGACATCCCCGCTTCCGTGATCCAGTTCCTCGCGGGCGAACTGGGAGATCCCCCCGGCGGGTGGCCCGAGCCCTTCCGCACGAAGGCGCTCGAGGGGCGCACGATCCGCAACTCGATTACCCCCATTTCCGACGACGACGCCGCGGCCCTCGCTCCCGGCGCGGACAAGGAGGGGCGCAGGAGCACGCTCAACCGGCTCCTGTTCGCCGGGCCCACGAAGGATTTCACCAACGCGGTGGAGCAGTACGGGGACATCTCGAAGCTGCACACGCGCGATTACCTCTACGGCTTGGCTCCGGATCACGAGCACGTCATCTCGCTCGGCAAGGGTGTGCGTCTGCTCGCCACCCTGCAGGCGATCGGGGAACCCGACAAGAGGGGCATGCGCACCGTGATGTGCACGCTCAACGGGCAGCCGCGCCAGATTCAGGTGCGCGATCGCTCCGTGGAGTCCACGGTGAGGATGGCGGAGAAGGCCGATCCGGCGAACAAGGGGCACGTTGCGGCGCCGTTCGCGGGGGCCGTGACGCCTGCCGTGGAGGCCGGTGCGTCAGTTGCCGCCGGGGACACGGTGGCCACGATCGAGGCGATGAAGATGGAGGCGGCGATCACCGCACCCGTGGCCGGAGTGGTTGCGCGCGTGGCGTTGGCCGGCACAGCGCAGGTGCACGGAGGCGACCTGATTCTCGTGATCGAGTAAGGCGGCGGCGACATGCCGAGGTTGCGGGCGGCTGCGGCGTGTGGCGAAGGTGTGGGGCTTAGTCGAGGACCGCGTACTGCGCGAGGATACGGTCCGAGAGGTCCGGCCACACGACCTGGTGGATCTCGCTGAACGGCTTCTCCCCAAGGAAGCACGCCGCGAGGTGCACATCCGGGTCCGCCCAGAGGAAGGAGCCGGACCACCCAAAGTGACCGAACGTCGTCGGCGAATTGTTGTTTCCGGTCCAATGCGGATCTTTGCTCCCGCGGATCTCGAATCCAAGGCCCCAATCGTTCGGGTCCTGCAGGCCGTAGCCGGGAAGGACGCCGCGTAGCCCGGGGTAAACGGGGTGCGTGGCCTCGCGGAAGAGTTCCGGGCTGAGCAGGGCGCCGTTCAGCGTGGCGCGGGCGAACTCGGCGAGGTCTACGGCCGAGCCGCGCATGCCGTGGGCGGGCGAGCCATAGAGCTCGGCGGTGTCCATGCCGAGCGGGCCGGTGACGGTTTCGCGGAGCCATGCGCGGAAGTCCTTGCCCACGCGGCGCTCCACGTGCTCGGCCGCCAGTTCGATTCCGCGATTCGAGTAGATGCGCTTTTGGCCGGGGGCGGCGAGGCTCGCGCCCTTGTCGAAGGGGAGGCCCGAGGAGTGCGAGAGCAGGTGCCGGAACGTGCAGGAATCCGGGCCTGCGTGCTCGCCGAGGCTGACCAGTTGGCGGTCGACGGCGACGAGGCACGCGTACGTCACGACCAGTTTCGAGACCGACGCCCAGTCGAAAACCGTTCTGGGATCGCCGTACGGGGCGACCGCGTCGACGGGATCCACCACCACCACTGCAGCATCGAAATCGAGATCGCGGAGAGGTTCGAAGACGTCCATGCGACCAGCGTGCCACAGCGCGCCTGCGAGCGCTTCCTGTGCGGCTCGCGCGATGCGGGATTCGGGGCGGCGCTGCGCCGCTTCCCGGTGCTACGCCGCTCCCCGGTGCTGCGCCGCTCCGCCGCTTCCCGGTGCTGCGCCGCTCTATGCCGCTCCGCCGTGCTGCCCAGCTCCCCTCCGCCGAAACTCTGACCACCCTCACGGCCACCACCACCCCAGGGTGGTCAAAGTTCCGGGGGTCCGGGCCGCCGTCGGGCCGCCGTCGGGCCGCCGTCGGGCAGAAAACGCCGAAACTTCGACCACCCTCACACTCACCACCACCCCAGGGTGGTCAGAGTTCCGGGGGTTTGGGCCGCCGTCGGCCAGAAAACACCGAAACTTCGATCACTACTCGACTACGGCAAACGCCATGGAGCGATCGTCACTCAGGACCACCCGATGCTCGACCAGGACCCCAACCGCGTTGGCGTAGCGACGTATGGTCGAGAGCTTCGGATCCGAGTCGTAGCGCTCGAACTTGTTGATCGCCTGCTGTGAGACCCCGAGAAGCTTTGCCACATCTGCTTGAGTAAGGCCAGCCCCGCGTCGCGCGTGGACGAGAGCGACCTTCAACTCACGGTCTTCTCTCGCAAGGGCTTTCGCGCGCTCCCTGATCTCGATGTCATTCAAGGACCCACCTCCCGCTTCTTCCATCTCATCATAACAACTTTTAGGTTGTTACGCTCAGGGCTCCCCAGTACCCCTATATCGCAGGACCGCGTAGGAGATCTCATCCTGCTGCGATGCCCCACTCGCCTTGATGTGTCGATGCAGCGCTACCAAGACATCCGGGTATCGCGCGGGCTCGCCGTGGTAGAAGCGGAGCTTCTTCGACAGCGAGGTGCGGCGCAACTGGTCGATCGGCGCCGTCGTGACGGCCCGAAGAATCCGCTCATGCCCGCAGGCGGTTCCGCGCCCGCACCGCCGAAACTCTGACCACCCTCGAGGTCGCGACCACCCTCGGGCGGCACAGAGCCCCGCCCGCAACCCAGCGTGACAAAGCGGGGCCTTTCGTCCTATTGACACTCTGTCAATAGGCAATAACGTAGGACTCACCGAAGAAAGGGGGGGTGGACGCGATGAAGGTCCAGCGGGTCAACGATCCAGAGGAGCGCCGCTTCGAGATCATCGCGGCCGCGCGCGCGATCTTCCGCGAGAAGGGCCTGCGCCACACCACGTATGGCGACATCGCCAAGGAGCTCGACATCACGCGCGGCCTCGTCTACCACTACTTCCCCACCCGCGATCACCTGATCGACGCGGCGCTCACCGAGTTCACCGCCGATGTGGTGGATCAGGTGGCCAAGTGGGACGCCGCCCGCACGGAGGGCAACGTGCGCGAGGCGCTCCACGGCGCCGTGGCCCTGCTACGCCGTCTGGTCCAGAGCGAGGACCCCTTCGCCGAGGATCTCGCACACCCGGACAACTCCCGCGCATACGCCGTGTTCCTGGACCGCGTGGTCGAGGCCGTCACCACCGAGATCGAGGCCAGCACCGTGCGCGATTACGCCGCAACGTACGGCGTCGAGATCACCCACATCCACGAGACGTTCCTCGTTCTCATCTACGGCCTCATCGCGCTGCTGCGCGCGCACCCCGAGGTCCCCGATTCCGTCCTCTTCGACATCACGTGGAACACCCTCCACCTCGAAGAGCCGCGCGAGCAGCCGCACTCGCCCACCGCAACAATCACCACCCCTGACCGCGCGGCTGCGGCCACAGAAAGGTAATCCCCATGTTTCTGTTCGAGACGATCCCCTGGTACTCCTGGGTGATGTGGCTGGTGGTCACCGCCGCCCTGATCGCATTCAACGAGGTGACCCGCCGCTGGAAGTGGGCCGGGCTCGGCTTCTTCGTGGCCCTTCCGATCATCCTCACGATCTTCGTATGGCCGACGACGGCCGGGGCAGGCTCGTCCACCGGCTCCTGGTTCCACTGGGTCAAGGTGTACTCGGCACTGGCCGGCTGCCTCGGCTTCATGGCGATCCGCTACATCCCGCGCCTGTCGCGCAACAAGTGGGTACTCCTCTTCCCGCCCGCGATCCTCGCGATCAACATCCTCGAGGCCGTGATCCGCGACTTCCAGGTGGCAGGCCTCCAAGGCATGCACGACGGCGTGTTCATGGTGGGCGGCTCGTGGAACTACATGAACGGCATCGCCGGAATCATCAACATCCTCACGATCTGCGGATGGATGGGAATCGTGATCTCCCGCGACTCCTCCAAGGACATGGTGTGGCCGGACATGCTGTGGTTCTGGATCATCGCGTACGACATCTGGAACTTCGCATACGTATACAACGCCGTGGGCGATCACTCGTTCTACGCCGGCGCCGCACTGCTGGTCTCGTGCACCATCCCCGCGTTCTTCCTGAAGCGCGGAGCCTGGCTGCAGCACCGCGCACACACGCTGGCGCTGTGGATGATGTTCACGATGTCCGTGCCCGCGTTCGTCACGAGTTCCGCGTTCGCCGTCGAGTCCTCGCACAACCCGGCCGCGCTGTTCACGGTCTCGGCGCTCTCGCTCGCGATCAACCTCGCCGTGCTCGTCTACCAGGTGCACACCATCCGCACGCGCCGGCGCAACCCGCTCACGCAGGAGCTGTACGTCCACCTGCCCAAGTACCGCCAGACCCTCATCGAGGCCGGATACACCGACGACGCCGGCCCCTCCTCCGCAGACAAGGCCACGCCCGTCTCGGTGAGCTAACGGAGCGCCGCGCGCCAGAAAGCCGCCATCTGTGACCACCCTCGCGACTCACCAGAGCCGAGGGTGGTCGCAGTTCCGGCATTCCCGGGCCAACCGGGCCCCAAACCCCCGAAACTTTGACCACCCTCGAGGTCACCA
>JAKDIE010000114.1 GCA_030450655.1 Ruaniaceae bacterium | reverse complement strand
GATCGGGCGTGCTGCCGGGCGTTTGCCACTCCAGTGAGTGGCATCAGCACGCGATCCAGTGGGCGGCCACGCGTACCCTGTGAAGACCAAGTGCCCAGATTCCGATCTACTCTTGGACCATGGAGGCGCGGGCGCAGGCGAAGCACGAGGGAGAGAGGGCGAATGGCCCTGCCTGGGTGCGGCTCGATAACGCATCCAATATCTTCCTGGCCGCGCGCAGCACTCGCGATCCGAAGGTATTCCGATTCGCCGCAGAGATGGATCACGAGGTTGATCCCGAGCGGCTACAGCGGGCCGTCGACTCAATCTACGATCGGTACCCGCTCTATCACGCTGTCCTGCGCCGTGGGATCTTCTGGCACTACCTGCAAAGCAGCGAGCTCCGTCCAATCGTCACGCCCGATGTGGAGATCACGTGCCGCCCCCTGTACCAGGTGGACCGCCGCAATCTCCTCTTCCGCGTGATCCACTACGATCGGCGGATCATCCTCGAGGTGTTCCACGCGCTCTCGGATGGGGCGGGTGCTCTCGGATTTCTCGCGGATCTCATCACTGCCTACGTGCGCCTCGGCGCGTCACTCATGCCCGACGGCGCCCCCTCCCCCTCCGAAGAATCGCAAGACTTCGCGGAACTCATCCACGATCTCGGGGTGGACAGCTTCACGCACTATTTTGGCGAGCGCCGTCGGGCACGAGACCTTCCTCGCACTGATGCAGGGGCGATCCCTCCAGAGCCGAATGCGCCCTCCGCTCCCCCACACGCGTTGCGGCAGAGGGTCTACCGGGTGAAGGGCACGCGGACGCCGGACGATCGCACACGTGCCGTGGAACTCACGATGCCCGCCACGGACGTCCTCACGCTGGCTCGCGCCGAGGGAGTCTCGCTCACGGTGTACCTCACGGCGTTGTTCTTCGAATCGCTGCGGCTTTCCACGCCGAGCTTTGGACGGCGGCCCACGATTTCGGCATCGGTACCCGTGAACTTGCGGCAGTTCTTCCCTTCAACCTCCGCGCGGAACTTCTTTGCGACGATTCGCGTGACGCATACCTACGGCGAGGGCGATGACAGTGTGGGTGCGATCTGCCGGAGCCTGGAACGCCAGTTCCGCGAGAAGGCCACACCGGAGGCGCTCGAGAGGAAGGTGCGAAAGCTCATCCGTTTCGAGAAGATCGCGGTGTTGCGGGTCATACCGCGCCCGATCAAAGACGTGGTGCTCCGGCTCATCAACTGGGGGAACAATCTGGGGCTCAGCGTGGCAGTTTCGAACATGGGACGGGTGACGCTGCCACAGGATTCCGAACCGCACGTGGGCCGGATGCTCCTGCACGTGACGGCGGCGCGGCCGCAGTTTTGCGTGCTGTCGCATGCCGGGATTCTCACGGTCAACTTCTCCTCCCCCTATGTTGAGACCGATCACGTCCGCGAGTTCGTGCGCTCACTCACCAGCAATGGCATCAACGTGACGATTGGAGCCACCCAGGTCACCGAGGACGAACTCGCGCAGGGTGCGCCATGAGGCGATGCAACGAGTGCTGTGCCGATGTTGAGGGGACGTGGACCCACTGCCCGCTCTGTGGCTCGGCCCTCGCAGGCGAGGCCACTCGACCTGCGATTCCCCCAATCCCGCTCAGGTTCAACAGGCAGCGCGTGTTCAAGGCACTCTTCGTCTCGTCGATCGTGGTGATTCTCGGCTCGTTCGTCGCCATGTTCCTGCTGAGGCGCACACTCGACGACGTGGGGATCGTGCGCTCGGTGTGGCTCGGCGTCAGCGCGATGTGGCTCGTGGTGGTGATGGCCGCACGCAAGCGTCGCAACCTCGCAAAGGGGACTGTCTACCTCGTCGTCCTGCTCAGTCTGGTCTCGGTGTATTGGGACTATCTGACAGGATGGCACGCCTGGTCCGTGACCTATGCGGTGCCGATCATCTGTGCCTCGGCCGTGGTGGCGATCCAGATCCTGGTGCGCTTGATGCGGATCGAGGTGGGCGATTACATCGTCTACAGCGGGCTGACGGCGCTGCTCGGCCTCACCCCGATCGTCTTCTGGGCGGCTGGGTGGATCACGCACCCGCTACCCTCCCTCATCTGTGTGGTGCTCAGCCTGGGCACGCTCGTCCCCCTCCAGCTCGCCCGCATCGCGGAGACGCGTCACGAGCTCGCCAAGAGATTGAACATGTGAATGAACCAACTGTTTCACGCAATCGCCAGACTGTTCGCGCGGGATAACGTCAAGGAGGACTACGAGAAGGTCCGCCTGCGGCAACTGCAGCTCGCCGCGCTCCCCCTGCCCAGGTACCAGACCCTGGATCGCACGATGGTCTCGGAAGATGGCACCCACGAGATCGATGGCCGCGTGTTCTTTCCGAAGGACCGACGACGCGATGAGCTCCTCTTGTACTTTCATGGTGGCGGCTGGGTGACGGGGGACATCGAGAGCTACACTCCCGCGTGCGCACTGATGGCCGATCAGACGGGGTGCGTGGTGGTATCCATCGACTACAGGTTGGCTCCGGAGCACCCGTTCCCGGCCGGGCTGGAGGACTGCTACCGGGTGGCGCAGCAGATCTTGGCGGATCCGGGCCTCGCGAATCGGCTCGATCCTGAACAGATCGTGCTGATGGGAGATTCTGCAGGGGCGAATCTCGCGGCGGTGGTCTCACTGCTTCTGCGGGACCGTGGCGAACGCGTGCCGAGCCGCCAGATTCTGTTGTATCCCGTCACGCATTGGGACCACACGCCCGAAGGCTCACCGTTCGAATCGGTGCGCAAGCACGGCGAGGACTACCGCCTGACCAACACGGAGGTTCAGGACTACATGGAGCTCTACGTGCCCAATACGGAGCAGCGGAAGGACTTCCGCGTGGCCCCGCTGATGGCCGCCGATTTCACAAACCAGCCGAAGACCCTCCTGATCTCGGCGGAGCTCGATCTGCTGTGCGACGAGGGCGAGGCCTACGGCACGGCGCTGTCAGATGCGGGCAACTCCGTGCAGATCCTGCGCGTGGAGGGCGCGCTACACGGCTTCATCACGTTGCCGCGCTTCGCCAAGTCATTGCGCCGCGCCTACGAGGCGATCAACGCCTTCCTCGACGAAAAGTAGTCAGCCTTCGAGAGCGTCCCGGAACCAGGTGGTGATGGTGGTGGGATGCGTGATTGCCGTGCCGACGACGGCGGCCCATGCCCCAGCGTCCATGACCTGACGCACGTGTTCGGGTGTGTGGATGCGGCCTTCACAGATGACGGGGAAGCCGGGGAAGGCCGCAATCATTTCGGCGAGCAGTTCGAAGTCCGGCCCGTCGGTCTTGGGGCGCTCCCCCGTGTAGCCGGAGAGCGTTGTGGAGAGGATGTCGCATCCCGCATCGGCGGCCTGCTGGGCGTCCGCGAAGGATCCACAATCCGCCATCACGAGCGCGCCGTCGTCCTTGAGCGCGGCGACGGTTTCGGCGAAGGTGAGGCCATCGGGGCGTGGGCGTGAGGTCGCGTCAATCGTAACGATGTCGGAACCCGCCATGATGCAGGCGCGCGCGTGGCGAAGCGTTGGGGTGATGTAGACGCCGTCGTGCCCCTCCTTCCAGAGGCCGATGACGGGAACTTCTACCTGCCCCTTGATGGCGGAGATGTCCGCCAGGCCCTGGCAGCGAATCGCCGAGGCGCCACCGCGCTCGGCGGCCAGCGCCATTTGCGCCATGGTCTCGGGGTGGCGCAGGGGCTCCCCCGGGTATGCCTGGCAGGAGACGACGAGCGTTCCCTTCAGTGACTCAATGATCGAGTGCATTCTTCTTCCTCAGTTCCCGTGGAGTGTGGCTTGTGCGTTCGTTGGTGGAACTCATCAGGAAATTCGCGACCGCGCCGAGTAGTGGGGCGTCTCCTGCGAGGGTGCCGTGGACAATTGGGGTCCCGAGCACCGGATTGATAGCGCTTGCCCGGTAGCCGTCGTGGACCGCGCCCCACCACGCATCTCCCGATCGTGTCATCGAGCCGGAAAGGATGATGACTTCGGGATCCGTCGCGTTGGCGAGCGAGCCGAGCACCTCGCCAAGTGCCCTCCCGGAGTCCACGAAGGTCTGCTGCGCGAGGACGTTGCCTCCATCCGCAAGCTCTTGAAGTGCGCGGCCGCCGTCCACATGCGGCAGCCGGGCTTCATCGGCCCGCGCGTTGTAGAGCGCGGTGATGCCGCTGCCCGAGGCGACCGCCTCGATGTGGCCAACTCGGCCGCAGGAGCACGTGAAATCGCGGGCCAGGGAATGGTGAATGTGGCCGAGGTTGCCCGAGACCCAATGGACGCCCCGCAGCACCTCGCCACCGGAGACGATTGCGCCGCCCATTCCCGTTCCCACCGCGATCACAAGTGCAGAATCGACACCGGCCCCGGCACCCATTTTCACCTCGCCCAATGCGTGAGCATGGACGTCATTGAGAATCTGGGACGGCAACGAGAGCGCGTCCTCGAGGGCCGCGCCAAGCGCAGTTCCGGCCCACCCGGGAATGAGCTCGGTGGCCGAGATGATTGAGCCGGTCTCCTCATCCACCACTCCGGCGGATGCGACTGCGATTCCCGCCAGCTCCGATGCTGAGGGTAGCGCGCGATACTCACGCGCCACCCTCAGCGCCAGATCAACGACCGTGTTGCACACCGCGGCGCCGCCGCGAACTGCGTTGGTGGGCACGCTGTGCGGCAGCAGTACCTCGGCAGAGTCTGTACCGAGCAGCACCACTCCCGCCGCGATTTTCGTGCCTCCGATATCGAGGGCCAGAATCGCCGTGCCGGGTACGCCTGTCATCGCCATGCCTTTCAACGTGTCGCCGGTGAGAATGCTGTGAAGTGCCTAGATGAGCCCTTGCTCCACCAGCACCTCGCGGATGGCCTCGACGTTGCGTCCCTCAAGAGCCGCAACGGGGCGAGGCATCTGGTTCGAAGAGAAGATCCCCTGCAGCCACAGCGCGGTCTTGAATGCGCCCACACCGCCACCGAAGCCCTGCACGCCCTGCACCACGGAGGTGATTCGCATGAGGTCCGCGAGGCCGTCCTGCAGTTCGGAGACACGCTTCCAGTCGCCGGCTTGAGCGGCCTTCCACTGTGCCACGTATGGCTCTGGGGACACATTCGCGAGGCCAGGAACCGAACCGTCGGCGCCACCGAGGTAGGCACCGTCCACCACTACTTCGTGCCCGGTGAGGAGCTGCAACGGGTGGCCGGCCTTCTCGTTGGCGCGCATCAGGAGACGGAAGGAGACGTCATCACCCGAGGAGTCTTTGACACCGGCAAGCACGCCTTCTTGGCCAAGACGCATCAGCAGATCGACGCCCAGCTTCTTGTGGACGCACACGGGGATGTCGTAGGCGAACAGCGGCAGATCGACTGCCTCCTTGATCGCGCGGAAATTCGCCTCGATCTCCGCCTCGCCGCAGATGGCGTAGAACGGTGCGGTTGCGACGATCGCGTCCGCGCCGAGCTCCAGCGCCTGCTTGGCGTG
>JAKDIE010000435.1 GCA_030450655.1 Ruaniaceae bacterium | reverse complement strand
GCGCGGGAGTCAGGCCCGGCCGTAGTAGGCGGCCATCCGCTCGGCGCGCAGCTCTTCGAAGTAGCCGCCCTCGATCGAGGCGCGGATCTCGTCCACCAGGCGGAGGATGAAGCGCTCGTTGTGGATGCTCGCGAGGGTCGAGGCGTTGATCTCCTTCGCCTTGAACAGGTGATGCAGGTAGGCGCGGGTCACGTGCGCGCACGTGTAGCAGTCGCAGCCCTCATCGAGCGGCGAGAAGTCGCGCCGGAAGCGCGCGGCATTCACGTTGTAGCGGCCGAACCGCGAGTAGATCGCGGCGTTGCGGGCAACCCGTGTGGGCGAGACGCAATCGAAGGTGTCCGCACCCGCAGCGACTGCCGCGAAAAGGTCATCCGGCTCGCTGATGCCGAGCAGGTGGCGGGGCTTGTCCTGCGGGAGCTCCGCCGCCATCCAGCCCACGATCTCGCCCAGCCGCGGCTTCTCGATCGCCCCGCCGAGCCCAAACCCGTCGAATCCCATCTCGCGCAGATCGCGGGCCGCCTTGCGGCGCAGATCCTCGTAGTTCGCGCCCTGCAGCACCCCAAACAGCGCCTGATACGGCCGCCCGCTCCGCTCCTCGGTGAGGCGGCGATGCTCGGCAACGCAGCGCTCCGCCCACAACCGCGTGCGCTCGAGCGAGGCCTCCTGGTACGGGCGGGTGTTCACGAGGGTGGTGAGTTCATCGAACGCAAACATGATGTCCGCGCCAAGCTGATGCTGAATCCGCATCGAAACCTCCGGCGTGAACCGGTGCAGCGAACCGTTCAGATGCGACTTGAACGTGACGCCGTCGTCGTCCACCTGCGCGAGCCGCTCCTTGTTCTCGGCCACGATCTCGTCGTCCCCGAGCCCCTCCGTGTCCATCGCCAGGACCTTCTTGAACCCGGCGCCGAGGCTCAGCACCTGGAAGCCGCCCGAGTCCGTGAAGGTGGGACCGTCCCAGCCCATGAAATGGCCGACGCCGCCCCCCTCCTCAACGATGTCGGCTCCCGGTTGGAGGTACAGGTGGTAGGCGTTGGCGAGCACCGCCTGCGCCCCCGCGGCCCCGATCGCCTCGGGGAGCACCGCCTTCACGGCGGCCTTGGTGGCCACCGGGATGAAGGCGGGAGTCTGGATGTTGCCGTGCGGGGTGTGGATCGTCCCGGTGCGGGCTGCGTTCTCGGCGAGGTGCGCGTGGGTCTCGAACCGGAAGGACATGATCCCCATCTTCCCACTGCCGCCGGCGGGCCGCGTGCAAGGCTGGCAATAGCATGGGGTGCGTGAAGGAATCGGATACTCGATCGCCCGGTAACGCCACGGCGCCCCGGCAGCGGATCTACCCGTACGCCGTCGGCATCTTTGCGTCACTGCTCCTCGTCTCGAATATCGCCGCAACACAGCCCGTAGAGTTCCGGCTTTGGGGCGATTTCTCGCTGATTCTCGACGGCGGCTTCCTGCTCTTCCCCCTCGCCTACGTGTTGGGTGACGTGCTCAGCGAGGTGTACGGTTTCAGGCTCACGCGGCGCGCGATCTACCTCAGTTTCGCGCTTGCAGTGGGCGCGCTCGCGTACTTCCAGCTCGTCATCGCGCTTCCCGCCACGCAGGGCTGGGACGGCGGGCCGTTCGAATC
>JAKDIE010000113.1 GCA_030450655.1 Ruaniaceae bacterium | reverse complement strand
CACCGGCAAGATCCTCGACGAGGTGCGCCCGGCGCTCGAACTCCTCGCGGATTCGGGCGTGGAAGTGTTCGAGGTGACCCAGCGCGGCGTCTCGGACGGCCGCACCTTCGTGGAGGTCACCGAGCCGTACCGGATCTCCGTGCCCACGATCAGCGCGCAGGCGTCCCTCGAGGCAATCCGACGCCCGGCGATCGAGGCGGAGAGCGATCTGCAGCGAGTTGCGTCCCCCACTCCCGACGGCGCGGGGGAGCCCGTGCAGGTCCCGGCGGCTGAGGTGGAGGTCCAGGAAGCACCGGTGGTGACCGCTGGGGTACCGACTCCGAGCGATCCCGTCACCGAGGAAGTTGTGCGTGAAGAGGTTGCGCTCGCAGAGACGGCCACACCCGAAGACACCCCGGCGACCCTCGAAGAGCCCCATCCGGCGCTCCGCGCGTTGGCGGCGGCCGCTGCTCAGGAGCTTCCGCTCGTGTGGGTGCAGTTGCGCAAGGGGCTGCGGCACGAGGCACTGATCACCCGAGATGGTCTCGTGACGCTCAGCGATGGCCGCCAGTTCGCGGATCCTTCCACCGCGGCGGTTGCCGCGAGTGGGCGGCACGCGGCCGATGGCTGGCGGGTGTGGCGGATCGGCGAGGGTGGGCGCACCCTTGAGGACGCCGTACTGCTCGTGGTGGGCGATGAGGCGCCGCTCCGTTAGGGGCGCTCGCCGCGGCCGAGGTCCCCAAGAGGGAACACATACCCGCGCACGAAGCGTGCGAGTTCCTCCAGTGCGGCGGCTCGAACTGGACGCTCCGAGAGGAGCACATCATGCACCGCGCCGTCGATCTTGACCACGGTGACGTGGGCGCCTAGCTGGACCGCGCGTTCGGCCATCGTGGTCCCGTCGAGCACGGAGTCCACGTGGCGCAACACGGGGTCCCACTTCGAGGGCAGCACGGAGCGCGCGGACATGAGGACGAGGATCGGGCACGTGATCTCGAGGCCGCTCGCCACTTCTCTGTGGCCTTCGACGATGGCGTTCAACCAACCCGCGCGGATCGGTATAGAACGTTCGAGGCGCCACTTCGGGTTGAGATCCCAGCCGTCGTAGAAGGTGTCCCCTTCGGTGCCAAGGGGGCGTTCGCCGTCGTCGGCAGTCCAGCCCGAGAGGACCCTGCTGTAGAAGCTGGTCTCTGGGGTGCGGAGGGTGGACGTGGGCGAGCGCCTGGCGAGACGTTCCACCACGGGGCCGGCAATGGTGCGAACCGCCGCCCAACTGACCGTCTCCAGCCATGGCGCGTTCAGGATCAAGGCGCGGACCGCGCCTGGGTGGTGGTTTGTCCAGAGGGCTGCAATGAGACCGCCTGTGGAGTGGCCCATGAGCACCACGTCCCGTGCGGCTCCCTGCTCGGCGCGGATGATGCGCAGGGCCGCCCCGATCTCTTCGTCGTAGACGCTGAGTGAATCGACGTAGCCGTGCAGGTCATTCTCCTGGAGGCTGCGCCCAAAACGGCGCAGGTCCAGCCCGTAGAAGGCGCCGCCGAGGCGTGAGACCTGCCGGGCGAGTGCGCGGTTGTGGTTGTAGTCATTCCAGCCGTGGATGTGCAGGAGGCTGAACGTGGGGTGCGCGGGTGTGTGCGGATCGGCGTCGGGATCATTCAACGGATCGTGGCGCACGAGGGCCGCGCGGGCGGGGCCGAAATCATCGTCGAGTAGCTCAAGGTATCGAAAGACGAAGCCGGGACCGAGCACATCAGGCTGCCAACTCATGCCTTCATTCTCGCGCGTTTCGCCCGCGCCTATCGGCGGATTCGGGCGTGTTCGGGCGTTGCAAGGAACCGGCCGAGCACGCGCGAGACCTGATCGTTCTCGATCAGGAAGCCATCGTGGCCGTGGTACGACTTGATCCACTGGAGCTGCTCGGCACGCGGCGCGTTGGTGGTGATCCGCGCGAGTTCGTACGGCAGGAAGAGGCGGTCCGAGTTGACGCCGAGCACGAGAACGCGCGCTGTCATCTGCTCGAGCGCCGTCGAGACTCCGCCACGGTTGCGCCCCACATCGTGCGTCATCATCGTGCGCGAGATCGTCGCATACGAGTTCGCGTCGAAGCGCCGCGCGAGCTTCCACCCGTGATGGTCGAGGTAGGACTGCACGGCGTAACGGCCACCCTCCAGCGGCTCCTCGGCGTGCTGCTGGATGCGGCCGAACCTCTCGGCGAGCTCGCCGGTACATCGGTACGTGATGTGGGCGATCTGCCGCGCGAGGGAGAGGCCGTGTGACGGGCCGTGCCCCGGCTCGGCGTCGTAGTAATCGCCGCCGTTGAAGTTCGCATCGCCGGTGATCGCCAGGATCTGCGCGTGGGCGAAGGCGATCTGCTCGGCCGAGGTGGCCGCGTTCGAGGCAACCACGGCGAGGCGCGCCACCCGATCCGGGAACTGCACGCCCCATTCCACGGCGCGCTGACCGCCAAGCGAGGCGCCCACCACGAGCGCAAAGCGGTCGATCCCGAGGTGGTCCGCGAGAAGCAACTCGGCCGCCGCCTGGTCCCGAGTCGTGATCTGCGGGAAGCGCGAGCCCCACGGGGTCCCATCCGGTCCAATCGACGACGGACCGGTACTCCCTTGGCATCCGCCAAGAATGTTGGGTGCCAGCACAAAGTACCGGTCCGTGTCGATTGCTTTGCCGGGGCCGACGACGGCGCTCCACCAGCCCGCTGTCGGGTGCCCTTCCCCGGCCTCGCCGACGACGTGTGAGTCGCCGGTAAGTGCATGGAGAACGAGGACGGCGTTCGTACCGTCCGCATTCAGGCGACCCCAGGTCTCGTAGGCAAGCGTCACGCCCAGGGAACCGCCGCCGTCGAGCAGCAATTCCCCCACATCAGCGAAACGCCGATTGCCCACGGGATCACCTTCCCGCCACGCACCGGTGGCGGGAAGGGTCCTGGGGTCGATCGTCTGTCTCACGGAAGTCAGGACTCCGTGAGGGCTGCAGCGGCGGCGAAGCCGAGCTTCAGGTCGTTGACAATGTCCTCGAGATCCTCGATGCCCACCGCAAGGCGCACGAGGCCAGGGTTAACGCCACTCGCGAGCTGCTCGTCGGCAGTGAGTTGCGAGTGAGTCGTGGAGGCCGGGTGGATCACGAGCGAACGCACATCGCCGATGTTAGCAACCAGCGAGTGGAGTTCAAGTGCGTCCACGAACGCCTTGCCGGCCGCGAGACCTCCCGAGAGCGTGAACGCGAGCACGCCACCCGCGCCCTTCGGTGCGTACTTCTTCGAGCGCTCGTTCCACGGCGAAGATGCCAGGCCCGAGTATGCGACGGACTCGACTCCGGGCTGGTCCTCGAGCCACGTCGCCACCGCCAGCGCGGAATCGCTGTGGCGCTGGACGCGCAGAGAAAGGGTCTCGATGCCCTGCGAGATCAGGAACGTGTTGAATGGCGAGATCGCTGAGCCGAGATCGCGCAGCCCCTGCAGGCGTGCTTTCAGGATGAATGAGAGGTTGACGCCGAACGCGCCATCCGCTCCGAGGTCCCGGGAGTACACCAGGCCGTGGTAGGACTCGTCGGGCTCGGTGAACTGGGGGAATCGCTCCGGCTGCGAGCCGTAATCGAAGCGGCCCGCGTCCACGATCACGCCGCCAATTGAGGTGCCGTGGCCGCCGAGGTACTTCGTTGCGGAATGCACCACGATGTCCGCGCCCCACTCGATCGGACGGATCAGATAGGGCGTCGCAATGGTGTTGTCCACGATCAGGGGCACGCCTACTTCGTGCGCAACGGCGGCGATTCCTTCGATGTCGAGGACGTCCTGCTTCGGGTTCGAGATGGACTCGCCGAAGAACGCGATGGTGTTGGGGCGCGCGGCGGCACGCCACTGCTCGAGATCGTCCGGGTCCTCCACGAACGTGGTCTCGATGCCGAGCTTCGAGAGCGAATGATGCAGGAGGTTGTACGTCCCGCCGTAAAGCCGCGGCGAGGAGACGATGTGGCTGCCGGCTCCGCCGAGGTTCAAGAAGGCGATGGTCTCGGCGGCTTGGCCCGAGGCCACCAGCAGGGCTCCGATCCCGCCTTCGAGGGCAGCGAGCCGATTCTCGATGATTTCGTTCGTGGGGTTGTTGAGCCGTGTGTAAATAGGCCCGAGCGCGGAGAGTCCGAAGCGGGCGGCCGCCTGGTCCGTGTCCTTGAATACGAACGAGGTGGTCTGGTAGATCGGTAGCGCGCGAGCGCCCGTGGTGGGGTCGGCCTCTTGGCCGGCGTGAATCGTGAGGGTGTCAAAGTGCCAGTTGGACATGGGTGGAGCTCCTATGAATACCAGGGGTGGATGGGCTGGGGAAAAATCTCCCTGGCGGAGCCGTGCCGCCTGGGAGGACGCGCACGTGGCAGTTGAAGCGGTTCCCGGGCCACGGGCAGTGGCGGAACCATGCCCTAGAAACGGGCATGCCGAACGTGCGCGTCAGCGACACATTCGGCAAGAGAACATGCCTGGAGACTAACGCCCTACAGCCATGCACTGACCAGCCTGTTCCATATTTTGAGACACCTAGAGTGGCGCATCTGTGACTAATGTGGCTACTGTGACTTCTGTGACAAGTGTTCAACGTCCTCCCATCGCGACACAAATGCAGGTAAGCTCCCAGGAGAGAAACGTGCCCACTGTCAACAAGACACGCCGATGAATCGCGGAGGATTTGTGTCCACTTCCCGGCTTCCACGCTGGCTGATCGCCATGCTCGCTGCCGCACTCGTCCTCACGCCCACGATGGCAAGTGCCGCACCCAGCGATGAGACCTCGCAGCGAATCGCAGAACTTGAACTTGGCATCGCCTCCCTTGTGGCGGACCGTGATGCCGCATTGACGGCCGCCGCCATTGCAAGTGAAGACTTCCTTCGCGCCCAGGAGACACTTGACCAGCGTGCCGGGGAAACTGAAGACGCCCGAGCGGCGGCGGCTCAGGCGCGCGAGGACGTCGACGACGCCCGGCACGGGCTGGGTGAGGTGGCACAGCAGGCATACCAGAGCAGTAACCCCCTTGAGGGCGTCACGGCATTTGTTGACGGTGACGACTTTGCGCGCGCTCTGCACACGTCCGCTTATCTTGGCCAGATTGGGAAGCAGCGCGATGCTGCACTATCCGATTTCCAGGCGCTTGAACTGATCGCACAGACTCTCGAGCAGGCCGCCGAGCGGGCATACGAGGCTGAGGTGGAGGCAACGGCGGAACTCGAGGCCACCTCCGATCGTGCGAACGAGGCCGCCGCCGCCGCGAACGTCCAACTGCTGCGGAGCCAAGACCAGCGTGAGACTCTCATCGTTCAGCTCGCCGCAGAGCGTCAGGTGGAGGTTGAGGCCGAAAGGGCGCGCCAGGACCGCATCGAGCAGGAGCAGTACGAGCGCAGCCAGCAAGCGACGCCTCCCGTCAGTGGTTCCACCGAGAGCGCATCGGGGTCTACTGCTGGGGGCACGCCGTCCACGCCGAGCGTCACGCCGACCCCAACTCCGACC
>JAKDIE010000112.1 GCA_030450655.1 Ruaniaceae bacterium | reverse complement strand
CGGGCCCCTTCTACATGGATCGGAAAGCTACTCTTTCGCGTCAAGGAGCGCTTCGAGGGCGAGGATGCGGCTCGTCACGGACGCCCGCGAGAAGTCACCATCCTTGGCCGCACCGAACCCAATCAGGAATCCGGTGAGGGCGCCGTCGTCGGACCCGAGTTTCGCTGTCACCTTCGCAACCAGCTCAACGATTTCCGGCGATACCGCTGCGAGGGTCTTTCTCTTCAGGTGCAGCGCGTCACCAGCCTCTTCGAGCCAGTTCTCGGGTGCTGGAAGCTCGTCCGCTTCCGTCAGGTGATCTGTCATTGTTTCCTCCGCTTCGAGGTGGGTAACGGTGCATCAAGCCTATGCCTGAAGTCACACTCCCGGGTAGGGCTTGGGACTCGATTTTGATTCTGAGTTCCGCTATTTGAGGGTCTCCGCAAGGAACTCAAGGGTGTGGAGCAGAGCCTCTTGCGCCTGCGGACGGTGGAGCTCGCGCTGGTACTCGTGAGGAAGGAAACGGAGCTTCCAGTACAGGCTCGCCGTAGTCACGCCAACCTCTTTCAGTGCCTCTTCCATGATGACGCTCTGCTTAGCGAGAGGATCCGCGTCACCCACCGTCAGGAAGGTAGGAGGAAACTGCGCGGTGACCCAACGGTTGGGCGCCAGCAGTTCGTTGTCCTCCCACTTCCACCATTCGCGGCGGCCGGTGTAGGCGTGCATGTAGATGTTGACGCCGGGAAAGAGCAGGTCCCACTGGGATCTCACATCGTACGGTCCACACATCAGTAAGGCGGCGCGGAGGCGCACATGGGCCTCGCCGGAGAGCCTCTCAGAGCTCGCAGGGACGGTGCCGTCACCTGGCAACTGCTCCCCGAGAAGCTCCGCGTACTTGCGATTCGTGACCGCGGCGGCCACCGAGGCCGCGATATTGGCACCGGCGGAATCGCCGGCGATCACCGTGCGTTCCACATCCCCACCCATCGGGCCCACGAGCGCTGGCAGTTGACGGAGCAACGCAACGATTTGGCGGATTTGCCCGGGGAAGATCAACTCGGGCGCGAGCGTGTAGTCCACGTTCGCGACCACGTAGCCATGGGCGGCCAGCACCTCACAGTAGGCTTCGATCTGCGCGGTGGAACCGCCCACGAACCCGCCCCCGTGGACGTACACGATCACCGGCAAGGATGACCCCTCGGCCATCTCGGGCCGGTGGATCTCGACTCCAAAGGCGGGCAATCCCTCAGCCTCGACGACGATGCGCTCCTCCCGAATAAGACCGCGCACGGCGTCGGCGTAGGGGCCGTGGTTGGCGACCCCAAAGTCAAAGAAGGGCCGCGCTACCGATGCCCCAAGCAGCGGTCCCGTGCGGTCCGCGACGATCGCAGCTATCGCACCCGTCGCCAGAGTGGAAGCCACGCCGAGCGCAAACCAGCCCACTCGGCTCACTGCTGCACCTCGACTCCAAGGAGCCGCGCAATCATCGTGACCACGCCCGCATCGTCATTCGAAGGCGCGGCGAACCGGGCGCGGCGCGCGACTTCCGGGTGGGCATTGGCCATAGCAAAAGCGTAGTCCGCTTCATCGAGCATCTCGAGATCGTTCAAGTAGTCTCCGAACACGGCGGTCTGTTCCCGAGTCACGCCGGTCACCTCCTGCAGCGCGCGCAGTCCCACACCCTTGTTGATGGCCGGATCCATGATGTCGATCCAGTGGAGTTGGGAAACCACTACCTGTGGCGCCGTGGCGAGACCACCAAGGTGGGGGTACACGGTCTTGGCGATATCACCGAACGAGAACAGCGCCACTTTGAGGACGTCGTCGTCGACACGATCAAGGGAGTCCACGATCGCGAGCTTCCCGTAGTAGCGGCTCACCTCCCGCACGAAGGCGTCCTCTGAGCGTTCGATGTACGCGGATTTCTTTCCACACACGACCATGCCCGTCTCCATGTCCCCCAGTGTGCGGATGCGGCTGATGGTGTCCGCCACGGCCGCAGGGTCAAGAGTGGTGCTGGAAATCTCGTGGCCGTCCATCTCCACGAACGTGCCGTTCTCGGCGATGAAGGCCATCCCGGACAGGTCCGGGAACATAGAGGTAATCCCCGCCAGCTGGCGCCCGGACGCTGGAACCATGAGGACTCCGCGCTCGCGCATGATCTCGAGAAGCGGCCAGAAGTTGGCGGGAATGGCGTGCTCGCTGTTCAGGAGCGTGCCGTCCATATCCGAGACGACGATCCGAATATCGGCCGGGCCACCGCGGTACGGCTGAGGAGTCATGGCTCCATTGAACCAGGGTTCAGGGCCGTTGAGCTCCTAGGCGCGGCACGCGCCCACCATCCCGGGCTTCACCCCAAAACCTCGTCGTCCTGCGCGCCAGTCGCTGGACCCAGTCGCCTTGGTTCGGTGAGTCCCTGGGCCTGGATCCCGCGACTCCGGCCGCGCCTCCGCTCCCGTGGGTGATCTCGGGGGCTTCTCCGCCTTGACGGCAGCGCAGCGGCCGCTATGGCTGCATATGGTGACTGAAGAGCCGCCTTCGGTCACCATATGCAGCCCGTTGCCCCGAGACGCCCCCGGGATGCCCCGGGCGCGGAGCCGCTCGCGCCGCGAGCCTGGCTCGCTGCCATCCAGGCCTGGGAACACCTGCGGACCCGTCACCTTGCGCGCCCACCGGCGCATCTTTGACCACCCTCACGGTCACCACCACCCCAGGGTGGTCAGAGTTCCGGGGGTTGGGGCCGCCGTCGGGCAGAAAACACCGAAACTTCGACCACCCTCGAGATCACCACCACCCCAGGGTGGTCAGAGTTCCGGGGGTTGGGGCCGCCGTCGGGCAGAAAACACCGAAACTTCGACCACCCTCGAGGTCACCACCACCCCAGGGTGGTCAGAGTTCCGGGGGTCAGGGCCGCCATCGGCCGCCGTCGGCCAGAAAACGCCGAAACTTCGACCACCCTAAGGGTCACCACCACCCCAGGGTGGTCAGAGTTCCGGGGGCCAGGGCCACCATCGGCCGCCGTCGGCCAGAAAACGCCGAAACTTCGACCACCCTCACGCTCACCACCACCCCAGGGTGGTCAGAGTTCCGGGGGTCAGGGCTGCAGAAGTTGGAGCAAACAGGGGAACCCAGACATGGGCACAGAGCGGCCTGATCTGTCAGCTAAAGTGGAGCGGTGACTCGCCGCCGCCGCTCCCCCGCGTGGGTGCCCCAGCAACACGGCGCATGGGCGATGATGGCGATCCCGATCCTCATCGGCATCCTGCTCGCGGGCCCCGCCCCCGCGCACATCCCGCTACTGCTCGCGTGGGTGGCCGCGTTTCTCGCCTTCCAGGCCGGGTCCGTGTGGCTGAAGTCCCGCCGCGCAACGCGCTACTTCCGCCCCACCGTCACCTACGCGGCTCTCGCCGTGCCGCCCGGCGTAATCGCCCTCGCGATGCGCCCCGAGTTGCTGTGGTGGGCGATCCCGTTCGCGCCGCTCGTGGCCGTGGCCGTGTGGGCCGCCTGGACCCGCAACGATCGCAGCATCGCCAACGACACCGCCACCATCGTCGCCACCGGCCTCATGATCCCCGTCGCCTTCCACATGGTTCATCCGGTCGACGACGGCGCCTGGCCCTGGATCTGGATCGTCACCTCAGTCGTCACAGCGGCATTCTGGGGCACGATCCCGCATGTGAAGTCCCTCATCCGCGAACGCAAGAATCCAGCGTACGCGCGCTTCTCGATGGTGTTTCACATCATTGGAGCGGCTGCGATTCTCGCTCTCACTGCGATGGGTGTGTTCGCGCCCGCTGCGCTCGGCGGCTGGTTGCTCACCGCCACGTGGGTTCTGTTCGCGGTGCGCGCCGTCTGGATGCCCGTGCGGCAGCAACGGATCGGCCTCTATAAGCCCGTCCAGATCGGCGTCGTCGAACTGGTCCTCAGCGTGTTGCTCGCGCTCGCATTCGTCTTATAGGCTCCGCGCGGCGGACCCTTCCGCGGGGCGCCACTCCTGCAAGAGCTCGATGACCAGATCGTTGGCTTCGGGCTCACCGATCGAGATGCGGACGCCGTCGCCCACAAATCCGCGCACGAGGAGACCCTTCGCGTTGGCGCCTGCCACGAAGCGGGCGGAGTCCTCGCCGAGCGGCAGCCAGAAGAAGTTGCCCTGCGCGTCCGGGATCCGCCAACCCGCGGCACGCCCTGCCTCAACCACGCGGGCGCGCTCACGCACGTTCTCCTCGACGGAGGCGGCCACAGCATCGCTCAAGCCGAGCGCGGCGAGCGCCGCAGCCTGGGCGAGCGTGTTCACGCCGAATGGTGTGGAGGCGGCGCGCACGGGGGCGAGCACCTCGGGGTGGCCGAGCGCGTAGCCAACACGAAGGCCACACAATCCGTACGCCTTCGAGAAGGTGCGCAGGATGACAAGGTTGGGGAACTCGGCGCGGAGTTCGAAGCCATCGGTCGCCTCGGGATCGCGGGCGTAATCGATGTACGCGGAGTCAAGAGTCACCACAACATGCGAGGGGACCGCGCCAAGCAGAGTGCGCAACTCAGCGCGGGTCAGGGTCGGGCCGGTCGGATTGTTCGGGGAGCAAAGGATCATCACCTTCGTGTGCGGCGTCACGGCCGCCGCGAGCGCCGCCACGTCGTGGCGGCCATCCTGCGTGAGCGGCACCGGAACACCCGTGGCGCCCACCACCTGAATGCAGATCGGGTACGCCTCGAACGAGCGCCACGGGTAGACGACCTCGTCGCCGGCCTCGCAGTACGCCTGGAGGAGGTCCTCGATCAGCGCCACCGAACCACTACCCACGGCAACCTCGTCCGTCACCACATCGTGGCGCGCGGCGATGGCGTGCGTCAGGTCAGCCACCGCCATGTCCGGATACCTGTTGACTGCGCCCGCCGCCTCGGCGAGCGCCGCGAGGATCGCGGGCCCGGGCGCGTTGGGGTTCTCGTTCGAGGAGAGCTTCCACATCGGCCTGCCATCGGGCCGCGCCCCGGCGATGTAGGAGGGAAGCGTGCGTACGGCCTCGCGGGCCTCGGGGAATTCACTAGCCACGCCTTAAGCATTCCACTCGCGCCCGTCATCCCGAAACCGCCGCGTTTCGCGCTGTAGAGCGTTCCCACAACGTGCCATTCCGCGCGAGCGTTCCCGGACCGCTGGCATAGCTCGTCATCCCGCGCGAAATCGCGGGATCCAGGCTCAAGGATCCTCACTCAACCGGGGCGTCCTGGATCCTGCGACTTCACGCAGGATGACAAAGGATAGGAGGCCGCCCTACGAATGCAGTCGCGGGCGTTCCCATGCCCGGACCGCGGCGAGCCGGGCCCGCGGGCGTGGGTGGGCGCGCGAGGTGACGGGTTCGAAGGCGATTCTCGGCCTGGATTGCAGCAAACCTTGCCCCCGGGGCCAGTGCCACCGCCCCCTGGGGTGTCCCGAGGGGCTTCTCTGGGCTTATGGCTGCATATGGTGACTGAAGGGGCGTCTTTGGTCACGAGATGCAACCCGTTCTTCGAAAGTGTGCCGGTCAC
>JAKDIE010000111.1 GCA_030450655.1 Ruaniaceae bacterium | reverse complement strand
GCCGCCGCCCCACAGCAGCCCAGGAGTGAAGAGCTGTGCTCGTGGGACCTCCAACCCGCGTCCCCGAATTGGGCTGCGGAGATCGCGCAGCGCTGGCGGCCGGGAGAGGCCGCTGCGGCGGCACGGCTCCGCGAGTTCTTGGATGAGGACGCCGCGCGCTACGCCGCGAATCGTGACATCCCCTCGGCGACGCATGGTTCCGAGCTTTCTCCGCACCTACGATTCGGCGAAATCAGCCCGCGCACGGTGTGGCACGAGGCGCTCGGTTCCGGCGCGGACGTGGGCACGTTCCTCTCCGAGCTCGGCTGGCGCGAGTTCGCGTGGCACACCACATTCCACCACGGTGCGCTCCACGAGCAGGGCCTCGACGCGAGGTTCGATCATTTCCCGTGGCGCCACGATGGTGGCGCGGACACCGCGGCCTGGCGGATGGGCGAAACGGGCTTCGGGATCGTGGACGCCGGGATGTGCGAGCTGTGGCGCACGGGATTCATGCACAACCGCGTGCGCATGATCACGGCGTCATTCCTCGTCAAGAACCTGCTCGTGGACTGGCGGATCGGCGAGGCATGGTTCTGGGACACACTCGTGGACGCGGACGCCGCGAGTAACCCGTTCAACTGGCAGTGGGTGGCGGGGTGCGGCGCGGACGCCGCCCCCTACTTCCGAATTTTCAACCCACTGACCCAGCAGCAGAAGTTCGATCCGGCCGGGAGCTATGTGACGCGCTGGGCGCCTGACAGCGTGCTGCACCCTCCGCTCGTCGATCTCAGAGAGAGCCGCGCGCGGGCGCTCGCGGGCTTCGAATCGATCAGGGGGCTTCCGCGGGCTGCTGCTCGCTGAGTGGCGGCCGGCTGAGCTGCGACGGCCACCACACGCGCGGCCCGATGTCGTACATCAGCGCCGGCACGAGGAGCGCGCGCACCAGGAACGTATCCATCAGCACGCCGAACGCCACGATGAACGCGATCTGGACCAGGAACAGGATCGGGATCACCGAGAGCGCCGCGAACGTGGCCGCCAGCACGAGGCCGGCCGAGGTGATCACCCCGCCGGTCACGGACAGGCCCCGGATGATCCCCTCCCGCGTGCCGTGAGTCAGTGCCTCTTCCCGCACACGCGTCACAAGGAAGATGTTGTAGTCGATCCCGAGCGCCACGAGGAACACGAAGCTGTACAGCGGCACCGCCGGATCCACGCCCGGGAACTGGAAGATGCCGTTGAACACCAGCGCCGAGACCCCCAGCGCCGTCACGAAGGAGAGAGCCGTGGTGGCAACCAGTAGCACCGGCGCCACGATCGAGCGGAGTAGCGCCATCAGGATCACGAGGATCACGGCGAGCACCACTGGCACGATCAGGTTCCGGTCATGGATCGAGGCGTCATTCGTGTCGATCGCTGTGGCCGTCACCCCACCCACTAATGCATCGCCCCCGGCGAACTCCTCCCGCAACTCCCGCACGGTCGCCTCCGCCTCAGCGGAATCCGCCGCGTCCGTGAGCGTGCCCTGCAGCATCACCATGCCCTCCACCACGGTGGGCTCCGGCGCGGGTGTTCCCGGCGGCCCGACGGCGATGATCCCCTCGGCAGTGACGGGCGCCGAGCCGGAGGGAGAGTCCGCGCTGGTCACGGTCACGCCGTCGATTCCCGCGCTGCCGAGGAGCACGTCCGCGGCCGATTGCAGCGAGTCCTGCGGCACCACCACGAGAGCGGGGCTCCCCGATCCGCCGGGGAAATGCTCGCCCAGGGCCCGCTGGCCGTCGCGTGCCTGCGAGGTTCCGATCACGAGGTCTGATTGCGGCACGCCGGTCGCCTCGAACTGAGTTAGCCCCGCTGCTCCCACGAGCAGAACCGCGGTGGTCACCAGCCAGATGGCGCGCGGGCGCTGGCGGATCTTCCGGCCGATCCACACCCACATGCCCGTCGCGTGCATGCCGCCCTCGGCCGCCACAACCTCCGGTTCGTACACCGGGAGCTTGGGCCAGAACGCCACGCGGCCGAACAGGAACAGGATCGAGGGCAGCAGAGTGAGGGCCGAGAGCATCGCGAACACGATGCCGATCGATGCTACGGGACCAAGCGTGCTGTTGGACTTCAGATCGCTCAGTAGCAGGCAGAGTAGCCCGGCGATCACGGTGCTGCCGGAGGCGAGGATCGGCTCGAACGATGCCTTCAGGGCGCGGTGCGTGGCCACCCACTTGACGTTCTCGGAACGCAACTCCTCCCGGTAGCGGGCCACGTACAGCAGCGAGTAGTCCGTGGCCGCGCCGATCACGAGGATGAATAGGATCCCCTGGGTCTGGCCGCTGAGGAGCAGGATCTCGGCCTTCGCCAGCCACCACACCGTCAGCAGCGCAACCGTCAGCGCGAACAGGCTCGTGGCGAGCACGGCGATCGGAAGCAGGATGGAACGGTAGACCACGATCAGAATGACGAAGACGGCCGCGAGCGCCACCAGGAGAAGGATCCCGTCGATCCCCGCGAACGCCTCCACGAGATCGGCGGTGAAGCCGGCCGGCCCCGTCACGAACGTCTCAATGCCCTGCGGCGCGGCGTCCCTCAGGTGCGCAGAGATCGCATCGACGGTGGTGCCGATTTCGCCATCGGCATCGATCGGCACGAACAGTTGGAGGGCGCGCCCGTCCTCGGAGGGAAGGAGTGGGGAGACTTCCAGCACGCCGTCGATCTCCACCAACTCGTCCACCGCGGACTGGAGGGCTGCAGTGTGGGCGGGCGTGATTTCGCCGTCGGCCACAAAGACCACGATCGCAGGGATGCCGTTCGAATCCGAGAAGTCCCCGAGCATCGCCTGCACGCGCGTGGCGTCTGCGGAGGAGGGGAGGTATGAGGTTTGGTCGTTGGAGGCGACTTCGCTGACGCGGCCGAAGTACGGGCCGCCGATCGCGGCGCCCGCGAGCCAGGCGAGGATCAGGAACGAGGGGATTAGGATCCGCAGCCACTTGGGCGGGTATCCGAGGCGGGGCGTTTCGCTCGAGTGCGCGGCGGGCGGGGTGCGGCGGTGATCGCTCATGGTGTGGACCTCCACGGTGTTTTACGTAAAAACAGTTTCTGCTTCGGTAGATAGTACACCAGAGGTGACTATGTGCGAACCGGTGAAAGTGTCGTAGGATCGGGGCATGGAGGATCACGGCGCGACGACGGCCCGGGACGCGATCTCGGAGAGCTTGTATGACGTGGATGCGAGCGACCCCCGCAGCGAGCTCGTGGATCGCTACGGCCTCCCCTCCGCGGATGTGGCACAGATTGGGCGGCTCATGAGGGCGTTCTCGCACCTCAGGGAGGTGGAGTCGGCGGCCTCGGAGGCGTCGCAGCGGTACATGAAGCTGAGCGCGCAGGATATGCGGGCGGTGCACTACCTCATCGTTGGGCAGAACCAGGGCGAGTTGGTCACCCCCGGGATGCTGGCCAGCCACCTGCGCATCTCGGCGGCGTCCACCACCAAGCTTCTGAACCGGCTTGAGAAGGGCGGGCACATCGTGAGGCAGGTGCATCCCACGGACCGCCGCGCCTTCGCGATCGAGGTGACGCCCGAGACCGTGCGTTCGGCGTACGAGACTGTGGGGCGGCATCAGTCCCGGCGGTTCCACGCCGCCGCGCGCCTCACGGGCGCCGAACGCGAGATCGTGATTCGCTTCCTTGACGATATGGCGGAGGAGCTCTCGCTCTCGAGCGCGGACTGGGCAGGCGAAGCCCGCTCCGAGTAAACGTGCGCGGCCGGGTGGGTTTCCGTCGCGGCCGAGGCGGCGCTCAGAGGGCGAGCGAGACGAGGAGCTCTGGTAGCTCCTGGATGAGCACGAAGGCACCCACCGCGAGCACGAACACGCCGAACCCCCTGCGCAGTGAGCGCTCGGGAATGGCGCCGGAGAGGCGGACGCCGATGAACGATCCGGCGATGGCGATGGCGGTGAACGCCAGCACGATGGGCCAGTCCAGTTGGGTCGAGAGCAGGTATCCGCCGAGGCCCGCGAACGATTTCATGGTGATCACGAGCAGCGATGTGCCCACAGCCGTCGCCATCGGGAGCCCGCCCAGGAGGGTCAGCGCCGGGACGATGAGGAAGCCACCGCCGGCCCCCACGAGCCCGGTGGCGATGCCCACGGCGAAGCCGTCCAGCAGCACGCGCGGGATCGGCAGCGCGTGTTCGTGCGCGGAAGCCTCCGTTCTCGCGTTCTTGCGCCCGCGGATCATCGCAGTGGCGGTCGCGATCATCATGGCCGCGAACAGGATCATCAGCACGGTTCCGGGGATGAACCCGCCAAGCAGGCCACCCGCGAAGGCGCCGAGCATGCCCGCGCCGCCGAACAGGGCGCCCGTCTTCCATCTCACCCGCCCCGATCGGGCGTGGCCGATCATGCCGACTGCGCTGGTTGCGCCCACGATGAAGAGGGAGGCTGCGATCGCCACGCGCGGCTCCATCCCCAGCACGTAGGTGAGGATCGGGACCGTGAGAATCGATCCGCCACCCCCGAGCAGCCCAAGTGCGATGCCGACGACGACCGCCAGGACTAGGGCGATGACGATCAGGTGGGTTTCCACTCGGGCCTCGAAAAGAACGGTCAGGCGGCCGCGGGCTGGTTGCCCGGGATCGCCACCCAGGCCAGGTAGCTGCCGGTGAGCTCGGCCACGTCGTACCCCTTGCTGCGTAGCGCGCTGGCGGCCACGGAGACGCGCACCCCGCTCTGGCAGTAGGCGATGATCGTTCCGGCATCGGGGCTCGGGAGCTGGTCGAGGTTCCACATGACCCTGCCGCCCGAGAGCTGCTGGGCGCCGGGCAGGTGGCCGGCCGCGTACTCGGTGCGGTTGCGCACATCGAGGAGGAGCGCGCGCTCCATGCCGTCGAGATCCTCCGGCCGAACGAGTGTGGGAACCACGAGGTCGAGGCCGTCGAGCGAGGTGATGTAGCCGGAGACGGCGTCGATGCCGACTCTGATCAGGTGATCGCGCATCTCCTCGGCCTCGGCCGTGGACGAGGCGAGGAGCACGAGCGGCCGCGACTCAACCGTGGGGTCGTACACCCAGGCGCCGTAACTCGCGGCCTTCGCGATGCTCGGGATATTGAGCGAGCGCGGCACGGTGCCCTCGTGAACCTCGCTGTTGTGGCGGGAATCTACCATGATGACGCTCTGGTCCGCGAGTGCGGGCAAGAGCGTCTCGGCGGTGTACTCCACGAGTTCGGGGTGCTCGCCGATCACGGCCGGGCCGCTCTTGTTCTCCACCTTCATGCGTCCGAAGTACGCGTGCGCATCGGGCTGCCCGCTGAGCAGTTCGTCGATGAAGCCTTGCGCGTCGTCGTTCTTCAGGTAGTGGCCCCACCACGAGAAGTTGCGTTCGTATCCCACGGTCGAGGCCGCGATCGCGCCGAGGGCCTTGCCGCAGGCCGAGCCGGAGCCGTGCGCGGGCAGGACCTGGACGTAATCCGGTAGCGTCAGGAAGCGGTCGCGCAGGCTGTTGAACAGATCCTGCGCGCCCTTGAATCGGGTATCGACGAATCCC
>JAKDIE010000434.1 GCA_030450655.1 Ruaniaceae bacterium | reverse complement strand
ATCGAGTGCCCCACCACCACCGGGTGATCCAGCCCCTTCTGTTCCAGGTAGCGCGCAACGAGCTCCGCGTGATCGGCAATCGTCATGTCACGATCCGGCCGCGGCGAGTTGCCGTATCCGGCGAGATCGAGCAGGTGCACCTCGCCCTTTTGGGCGAGCATCGCGGCCGTGGGCGCGTACGAGCGCGAGGAGACCCCGATGCCATGCACGAGCACGAAATCAGGACCGGTCTTCTCAGGAATCTGGCACGGAAAGCGGTACGCGGTCAGCGACGCGCCATCGAAACCCACCCGGCTCTGGAAGTAGTCCATGCCAAGAATGCGACGCCGCCGGTACGCGCCCTCATCAACCGACACATGTCGATTCCTCCACACCCTCCAAGGCTACCCCGCCGGTATGACACCTCGGGCCCGGCGCCACTCAGGCGGGACGTGAACGCGACTGGGCGCCCAGCGAACTGGGCCCGTGACCGATTGTGTACCGAAAGGTCCCAAGCGTGAATAATCCACCGGGGTTACCATCGGTACGTGGTATTGATCGTGATCGACCCCATCTCACGCACGCTCGCGCGCGCCGATCCGGCGGAACCGCTGCTTACCTATGATGACGCCGCCGCCACGCGCGGTGATGGCATCTTCGAAGCCGCCCTGGTGCGCCACGGCACGATCGTGGGCCGGGAGTTACATCTCGATCGTTTCGCGAGCTCCGCGCGTCTCATGGATCTGCCCGACGTCGATCGCGGCCTCTGGAACGAAGCTCTCGATAGCGCTCTGGCGGCCCAGGCTGCCAGCGGCGATGGCGGCGAAGACTACTGCGTGCGGTGGATCCTCTCGCGGGGGCCCGAGCATTCCGGCGGCAACGCGATTGGCTGGGTGGAGACCTTCGCCGTTCGGCCGGACATCGTGGAGCGCCGGAGGGACGGTATGCGGGTGGTCACCCTCAGCCGTGGCTACCAGGCCGGAATGGCGGTCGAGGCACCCTGGCTCCTGATCGGTGCGAAGACCCTCTCATACGCCATCAATCTCGCATCGTCTCGGTTCGCGAAGGCACGCAGGGCCGATGAGGCAATCTGGACCACCACGGACGGCTTCGTCCTCGAAGCTCCCCGATCGAGCGTGATCCTCGCCAAAGGCGACGAACTGCTCACTCCGGATCCAACCCTCGGCGCCCTCCACGGCACCACGCAGCAACTCATCTTCTCCGCCGCACGCGAGAACGGATGGCGCTGCCGCTACGCACGCATTCGTTCGGAAGATCTCTACCGCGCGGACGCGATCTGGCTGAGTTCGTCAATCAGGATCCTCGTCCCCGTCACCCACGTGAACAATTCTCAGATCGCCGTAGCACCTGAGGCCACCGCACGAATCATGGAACTGTTCAACTCCGCGATCTAACCAGCGTCATCAGGAGATGCGCACGAGCTAGCCCGAGTCGGAACGCGCGATCGGCGATAGAATCATGGAGCGTGCCCGCGGCGGGCACCGCATCGGAGGAGTCATGTCACACACCTCGCCCCCTGGCGAGCCCGGTCCGGAGAAGCCAAGCTTCGGCGAACTGTTGGCCACGATCCTTGGTCAGATTTCCACTCTCGTGCGCGGAGAAATCGAACTCGCGCAGGTCCAGTTGAAGGAAAAGCTCA
>JAKDIE010000110.1 GCA_030450655.1 Ruaniaceae bacterium | reverse complement strand
GAGCCAGGCGGGCGCGTCCCGAGAGAAGAGCTCCTTCGAGAGCGGCGGGCGGTTATACGGCGGCAGCGTTTCGGCGCAGAGGACCGTCACGGCTCCGGCGAACCCCCGGCGCCGCAGCGATCCCACGAGCGCGGCGGCCGCCAGTCCGCCGCCGGCAATCACAATCCGCGTCATCCCCCGAGGCTACGCCACGCTGTGGCACGATGGACACGTGAAGACCCTGCGCCGGCCGTTCTCGATCGGCATCGTCCTGTTGCTCGCCGGCGTAGTGTGGCTCGGCTGGGCCGTGAACCCCACAGTCGCAACGTACGTGCTCGCCGCGGGCCTCGTTGGCCTCGCCGCCGCGCGGATCTTCCTGCCGCCGAAGGACACCCTCAATTCGCGCGGGCGCAACTTCGATGTGGTCATTCTCGTGGGCTTCGCGGCCGCGCTTGCGGTCCTTGCCCCGTGGGGACTCGCCCAACTCCCGTCCTAGAGGAGAACAATGCCGACGACGCCCCCCTCGCCTCAGCCCGTCACCCCACCTGCCGCTCGGCCAGCGGAGCGAACCTCGCCGTGGCGCTACGGCGTGGGAATGTTCGGAACCTCGATCCCGATCAACCTGATCAAGGGCTCGATGCTCTACTTCTACGTGACTCTGCTCGGCATGCCGGCAACCACGTTCGCGGCGGTCTACGCCGTGTACGGGATCATCGACGCGATCGATAACCCCGTGTTCGGTTACATCTCGGATCGCACGCGCACGCGTTGGGGGCGCCGCCGCCCGTACCTGGTGATCGGCGCGCTCGCACTGCTCGGCTCGATGATCGCGCTGTTCCTCGTGCCGGGTGAGGTGGCGGCGGAGACCACCTCGCTCGTGGTGTGGTTCGCGTTCTTCGCGATCCTCTCGGAGATGGCAGATTCGCTCATCAACGCGAACTATGGCGCGCTGCTACCCGAACTCTTCCCCGAGGAGAAGCGCCGCGCCATCGCCAATTCCGCGCGCCAGGGCTTCCAACTGGTCGCCATGATCATCGCGCTCGGCCTCACGCCGGTGCTCGCGCAGAACGTGCTCGGCTGCTCGGGCGAAGGCTGCGCCGATCCCACCGTGGGCTATACCCGCCTCGCCGTGATCTACGGCGTGATCGCCACCATCGTGATCATCTACATGGCGCTCGGCGTGCGCGAGAACCCGAAGATCTCGGATACCCCGCAGCCGCGATTCTTCCGCTCGATCGGCGAGATCCTCACGAACCGCTACTTCTGGACGGTGGGCGTGGTGAGCGCCCTCTACGGCACGGCGATGGGTCTGCTGCTGGGCGGCCTGCAGAACTTCGTGCGGTACACGCTGAACGGGGACGGCCTCACGGCCACGATCCTCCAGGTCACCGTGATCTTCGCCTCGATCGGCTTCCTCATGGTGTGGACCAAGATCGTGGAGCGCAAAGGCGCCGCGTGGACCTGGCGCGTGGCGCTGGTGGTGGCCGCGCTCGGCTTCATCCCCCTCTACTTCGCGCACGATCTGCTCACGGGCATCATCGGCGGGCTCGCCGTGGCCCTCGGATACTCGGGGCTGCTCGCCACGAATGATCTGATCGCCGCGCGCGTGCTGGACGAGGATGCCGCGCGCAACGGGGTGCACCGCGAGGGGATCTTCCTCTCGGCGTTCGGCGTCTTCGGGCGCCTCAGCGGCCTCGTGGTCGCGCTCGCGCTCGCCTCGCTCACCTGGTTCTTCGGCTTCGAGTCCGGTGCGAATCCCGGCCCGCAGCCCGATGTGGCCTTCCGCTTCTACCTCTCCGTGTACCCGGCAGTGCTGCTCGGCATCGGCGCGATCATCGCCCGCGTCATCACGGTGCCCGGCGCGGCGGCATCCCCCGAATCCGTGGCCGCAGTCGCCGAGGAACTGGGGGACTGAGCATGCGCGGCCTCGTCCTGACCGCCGACGATTTCGGCTGGGAGCCCGGAACCAACGCCGCCATCGTGTCCCTCCTGCAAGATGGCGCGATCACGGCCACCACGGTTCTCGCCGTCTCGCCGTTCGCGGAGGTGGCGCTCGGCGCGCTGGAGGATGTGCCCGGGGCCGCCCTCGGCGTGCACTTCTCCCTTACCTCGGATACACGGCGGCGGCTGTACCCCCTGGCCGACGGCGTTCACTCGCTCGTGGAGGAGGACGGCGCCTTCTCCACGGACCCGGCTCGGGCGGAGCAGTCGGCAACTGCCGCTCACGTGGTGCAGGAGCTCGAGGCTCAGATCGAATGGGTACTCGCGCGCGGCTGGACGCCAAGCCGCCTCGACTCCCACTCGGGCACTCTCTATGGCCTGCACGGCGCGCCGTTCGTGGCGGAGGCCCTCGAATCGTGCGTGCGCCACGGGCTGGACTTCCGCCTCCCGCGCAGCCTCGAGCTGTACGTGGGGGAGCACGTGCCGCCGGCGCTCGCGAGCATGCACGCCGAGGCGGTGGCCGCCGCGGACCTGCTCGGCGTGGCACTGCCCGCGCAGATCGGCTCGAACCAGCTGCCGCGCGTCGGATCCTATGAGGAGCTACGCCGCTCCTACCTGGACCTTCTCGACCGGCTCCCGGAGGACGCCGTCAGCGAGATCTTCCTGCACCCCGCACCCGAGACTCCCGCACTGCGAGCGCTCGATCCGAACGGGCAGAAGCGGGTGTGGGAGCTGGAGCTTCTGCGCGATCCGGTGTGGCGGCGCGAACTGACTCGCCACGGGGTCGAGCTCGTCCCGCACTGGTAGCGCGCAGCCGGAGTCACAGCGAGATGATCGCCGAGTGCGGCTTGAGGCCACGCGACGTGTGGTTGTCAAGACGAGGACATGGCGTGTATTCGTCGTGTACCATAGCTGAATCAACCGGGGGGAGATGCAATGATGCAGGCGAGAGCTCGAGAATTGGCGGTAGGAGCGCTCACGAGTGTACTTCTGGCGGGCGGACTGGCCGCGGTGCCGGGGCCAACGGAGACCGCTTCTGCCTTGACAGTATCTTGTTCCGTGAGTGGTGCACGAACTCATGAGACGGCCAGATACAAACGAACTAGTGGCGAGTGCGTCCAGGTCAGATCATTCATAATCCGGCTAGATCAGAACACCGGACGCCTCCACGAGTTCAATGGACGATGGGAGCACACTGCGTACTCCATCGTCACGGCCACACTCGGGTATCCGTATTCGGGTGGGTTCGACAGGCGATGACGGACCGCACGAGTTGGGCGGGCGCACTCCACGCATCGGCGCTACTCCTTGCGGTCAGTGTGGTCATGACAGGTTGTACGCACACTGAAAGCGATGCGAGTTCGCGCACCGATCGCGTACTGCAAGGCTTCCCAGGCTGGGAACTCTCCGACTTTCAGACAGGTGTGCTCGAGGACGGGGTGGTCTCCCAAGCTGAGTACGACGAGGCATTCTCCCTCTGGGTGGCCTGCGTGGAAGGTCGCGGCCTTCACGTCGAGATGGTTCGTGACAGTCTCGGTCTCTACACCCAGTCGTTCTCGTATCCGAAGGACTTGACTCCCCGCGAGGTCGAGGCGTTGCGAGATGCTTCGGATGAGTGTGAGGACGGGACGTTCCCGCTGGTGGATGCCGTCTATCGCGATCAGGTGTTGAACCCGCAGTCGCTGGACTGGATCGATGGAGTGGTGGCGTGCTTGGTCGATGAAGGCACAGTCGCTTCCGATTTCGATAGAGACGACTATCTACGCGGCGACTTGCCTGAAGATGTCCTCTGGTCGTCGTGCCACGAGAACCCCTTCGGTGTCGCTCCGAGTCAGTGATTCGGTGGTTGGGCACAGATGAGCAAGTCGTGGCTGGCTGTGGGTCTTCTTGCGCTCGTGGCCGCCGCAGTGGCCGCCGGAGTCCTGCTGGTCTCGCTCGCGCTGCCGCCTGCTCTGGAGGAGCCGTCTCGTGTCGAGTGGTTCACGGTGGGCGAACGCTCGTTTTCTGACGAGCAAACCGTGCAGCTCGTCGTAGAGTCGGGTCCGATACGTTATGTGCTGGCTACGCGTGCAGGTGTGATCACGGCATCTAGCTGTCAGGCAGGGCTGGTGATCGACTCCGGCACCGCGCCCTTCGGGATCGACGGCGAACCGATCATTGCCCTGGCGACGCGCGTTCCGATGTGGAGAGATCTCGCGAACGGATCGAAGGGGTCTGATGTGCGCGCGCTGGAGGACGAGCTTGCGAGACTGGGTGCGAACCTCGAACCCGACGACACGGCCTCGGAGACGACCCTGAGGGCGTTCGCCGATCTCGTTGCGGACGCCGGAGGGACAACGATGGTGGCGACGACTGTGTCGTTGAGCTACCTGGCGTGGGTTCCAGCGTCATCGATGCCCGTGATCGAATGCCCAGTCCCGATCGGGGCCCGGGTCATGGAGGGGGACGTGCTGGCGCGACTTCCGTCGCTCGTGTTCGGTGTGAAGATCTCGCCATCGCCGGTCGATGGGAGCGTCGGTGGCAGGGTTGCTCAGGTCGACGGTGAGGGCTTCGCCATCGACGCTGATGGCAACCTCTTAGCGGAGGACTTCGACCGGCTTGGAGCAACAGCGTCATTCGCCGCAGCCGCCCATGCGGGGGTGCCGATCAATGCGACGATGATGCTTGCGGAGCCGATCGATGTCTATGTGATTCCTCCGCGAGCTCTCGTGGCCGACGGCGGGGTCTTCTGTGTGGTCGACGACACGGGCACGGTGGCAGTCGAGCTGCTCTCCTCGCAGTTGGGGCAGTCATTCATCCGACCGGTCGTCGAGGATGTGAAGCTCACCCGGGTGCAGTTGGATCCTTCGGAAGATGTCACGTGCGGCTGACTGTTGCCGGTGTGGGGCATCAGTTTGGGGATCAGCCGTTCCTCTTTCGGGACCTGAGCGCGGAGTTGATCAGCGGCCGTTCCTATGCGGTGACGGGGCCGTCAGGGTCCGGAAAGACCACCCTGCTCGCGATTCTCGCGGGGATGATCTCGCCATCCATCGGAGTGGTGGAGCGGCCACCGGCGTGCCGGTTCGGGTGGGTCTTCCAGAATCCTCACGGCGTGCACCAACGCAGTGCGCTGGACCACGTGAGCCTGCCATTCATCTCCCGTGGCCTCACCCGCCGCGCTGCCGATTCTCACGCGATGGAACTCATGGAGGACTTCGGCCTGTCGCACCGTGCGCGCGCTCGGTTTTCGGAGCTCTCTGGAGGTGAAGCTCAGCGGCTGCTGCTCGCACGCGGCGTCGCCGCTGCCCCCGACGTGCTGTTGGTGGATGAGCCGACTGCTCAACTCGACGCCGTCACCTCTCTGGGTGTCAATGAGGCGTTGCGGGCAACGGCCGGGAGGGACACCGTCGTTGTGGTTGCCACGCACGACGAAGGCACGCGCCGCGCCTGCACGGATCACATCGATCTGGGGACGTACACGTGATGCGCTCCAGGGAAATCGTGCGCGAGGCGGCTCGGAACGTGGTGGCGGGCGTGGGTGGGGGTCCGTGGCTCACACTCGCGCTCGTCGTCGTCACCGCGTTGAGCGCCGTGGTTCCGCAACTGGCGTTGCTGGACGC
>JAKDIE010000433.1 GCA_030450655.1 Ruaniaceae bacterium | reverse complement strand
CGCGCGAATGGCGGCGATGTCCTTTGGGTCCAGGTTGAACGGCATATTGCGATCGTATCGACCAGCGATCAGGCGGCCCACTTAATACCCATCTCAATCACCCATGACGGACCGCAAACGACCGGGTAGACTAGTCCCAGGAGAGTCACTCGATTCCCCGTACGACCAGGGAATACTCGAGATTTTCGCAAGCTTTCGGTGGAGTCAAAATTCCTCCAGGGGGTCGCAGGTTCAAATCCTGTCGCCCCGACCAGTCGAGTCGTGGAATCCTGCAGGGTTCCGCGACTCGCTCAATTACGGGCAAAGGTCCCCCTCCCCCCTCGGAAAGTGTGACGGCGCCCTCGCAACTCGCGGTGTTTCTGGCGCACGTGCGCGCCTCGTGAGGCCATACGATCAGCCCATGAACTCACGCATTCGCTCGATCGGCTCGGCCGTCGCCGTCTCACTGCTCGCACTGAGCCTGTCCTCCTGCAGTGCCGCCTCGGTGGAAGGCACCTGGGGCGAGGACGGCGAAGGCCTTCCGCAGCTCGTCCTCGAAGCCGATGGCACCCTCAACGGGACCGACGGCTGTAACCGTCTCATGGGCGCCTGGACTCAGGACGGCAGCGCCGTCGACTTCGGCCAGGTAGCCACGACCATGATGCTCTGCGAAGGCGTGGACACCTGGCTCTCGGCTCTGGTGACAGGCGAGGTGGATGGGGACACCCTGACGATCCTCGACATCGACGGCAACGAGATCGGCACTCTCGCGAAGCAGTAGCCGCTACGAACGGTGAAGGGCGTCGCTGCGGCGGCGCCCTTCGCGCATGCCACGCACGCCCGTCAGAGCGCACAAAAATGGGGACCCCAACGGGATCCCCATCTGTGCGTGTGAGCTCAGCCCTCCACGAGGCCCTTCTGGTAGGCCTTCGCGAGACGGCGAGGCACCTTGACCTCGCGGCCCTGGACGGTCACGGTGACGAGCTCTGTGGGCTCGTACTTCCACTGGGACCGGCGCGAGCGGGTGTTGCTGCGGGACATTTTGCGCTTCGGAACTGCCATAGCCCTGCCGCTCCTTTCGATTACGTCTTCACCTACAGTGGCATCCGGCCACGAGGCAACCCCACAATGCTAGCCCACAGGCGCCGCACGGCAAAGCCGGGAACGTAGGCTGGGGCTGTGTGGTTGCCAACAGGATACGCGGGGCGAAGCGAACTGATCATTCAGCGCTCGCGCTTCCTGACCGTCCTGACCCGCACCGACGACGAACAGGCGGCTCGCGCCGTCATCGCCAGCGAGCGCTCCACGTACCCGGATGCACGCCACCACTGCTCGGCATTCATCGTGCGCGTGCCCGGCGCGATGGACATCGAGAGGTCCAATGACGATGGCGAACCGGCCGGAACCGCCGGCAAGCCCATGCTGGAGGTGCTGCGTGGTTCGGGACTGCGGGACGTGACCGTCGTTGTGGTCCGGTACTTCGGAGGCATCCTCCTCGGGACCGGCGGGCTCGTACGTGCCTACACGGACGCCGTCGGGCATGCCGTTGCGCAGGCGCCGCGGGTGGATCTGATCGAGCGCTCACTCTTCACGCTGCCGCTCCCTCATGCCGACGCCGGCCGCATCACCTCCGAGCTGATCGCACGGGCAGTGGAGGTGATCGGGA
>JAKDIE010000432.1 GCA_030450655.1 Ruaniaceae bacterium | reverse complement strand
ATGCGCTCTGGTCAGATCGAATCCTTGGCCGTGCCCTCGAACCCGCTGGACGTGCTCGCGCAGCAGACAGTGGCGGCCTGCGCGCTCGGCTCGATCGGCGTGGAGGAGTGGTGGGAGCGGGTGCGCCGGGCGGCGCCATTCGCCGCGCTGCCGCGTGCGGCCTTCGAGGCCACACTCGACTTGCTGGCGGGCAAGTATCCCTCCAACGATTTCGCCGAGTTGCGGCCGCGAGTGGTGTGGGACCGGGAGGCGGGGACCCTTACGGGCCGCCCGGGCGCGCAGCGGCTGGCGGTCACCTCCGGCGGCACGATCCCCGATCGCGGGCTATACGGCGTCTTCGTGATCGGCACCGAGGAGAGCACGCGCGGCGGGCGCCGCGTAGGAGAGTTGGACGAGGAGATGGTCTACGAGTCTCGGGTGGGTGACGTGATCTCGCTCGGTGCCACCAGCTGGCGGATCGAGCAGATCACGCACGATCGCGTTCTCGTGAGGCCCGCCTTCGGGCACCCCGGGCGCCTGCCCTTCTGGCACGGCGACGGACTCGGGCGGCCCGCCGAGTTGGGTCGTGAGCTCGGGGCATTCCAAGCGTCTCTGGCCGAAGGTGAAGACGTCCCCCACGCGCCAACACATTCCGAGCCCGATGCGGGCGGCGTCGATACCTCGCGAACAGGTGCTCTCGAGTCTTGGGGCGCGGCAGAGCGTGATGCGCATGGTGCGGGGGGCGCCGCCTCGTCTGTGGAGAGCCGCATTCCTAGCACGCGAGCGGTCGACGGTGGGGCTGTGCGCGCGGCGAGGGCTCGCCCTCGGGACGCTGGGGGCACCGAGAGTGGCGTGAGCGATGTACTCGAGGCGATTGGGCTCGACGCCAATGCCCGGGCGAATGCCGTGAAGTACGTGCGCGAGCAGCGCGATGCCACCGGAACCGTGCCCTCGGACCGCGAGCTCGTCGTCGAGCAGTTCATCGATGAAATCGGCGAGTGGCGGATCATCTTGCACTCGCCCTATGGGATGGCCGTGCACGCGCCGTGGGCGCTCGCGGTTGCCGCGCGCCTGCGCGAGCGCAGCGGCCTCGACTGCTCGGCCGTGGCCGCCGACGACGGCATCGTGCTTAGACTGCCGGTGGGCGATGCCGATCCGCCGGGGGCGGAGTTGTTCGTGTTCGAGCCGGGCGAGCTCGAGGAGATCGTGCGGCGCGAGGTCTCCGGATCCGCGCTCTTCGCGGCGCGATTCCGGGAGTGCGCGGCGCGGGCGCTGCTCCTTCCCAACCGCAGGCCAGGGGAGCGGGCGCCCCTTTGGCAGCAGCGGCTGCGCGCCCGCTCGCTTCTCGAGGTGGCGCAACGTTACCCCGAGTTCCCGATCGTGCTCGAGGCCGCGCGCGAGTGCCTGCAGGACGTCTACGATCTTCCCGCGCTCAGCGCGCTCACGCGCGAGATCGGCGCGCGGCAGGTGCGGCTTTCGCAGGTGCGAACCGAGGTCCCGAGCCCCTTTGCGCGGCAGTTGCTCTTCGGCTACGTGGGCCAGTTCATCTACGATCTCGACGCGCCGCTTGCTGAGCGCCGCGCGGCGATGCTGCTCGCTCCGGGGCTACTTGCGGAGCTTCTCGGCGGTGGGATCCTGCGTGAGATCCTCGATGCCGAGATCATCGCTCGCCCCG
>JAKDIE010000109.1 GCA_030450655.1 Ruaniaceae bacterium | reverse complement strand
ACGGGATGGGGTTTGGAGTGGGCGCGTCCGCGCGCCGGGGGTGTCTACATGGTCGAATTTGGTGCCGGTGCTGGCGCGGGGGCCACCCGGGCCGCCGCAACGCTGGGTGGAGCGCCGCTGGCGCTCCAGGTGGACGTGACGTCCCCCGAGTCCGTTCAGGCGTTCCTCACGGAGGTCGAGTCCGCCTGGGGAACGGTGGAGGTGCTCGTCAACAGCGCGGGTGTGATGTGGGTGGGGGCGTTCGAGGATGAACCCGAAGCCGCTGCCCGAGCGCAGATTGGCGTGAATCTCCTCGGAGTGATCAACACGGTCAAGGCCGTGGCTCCAGCGATGCGCCGGCGGCGATCGGGCCACCTCGTGGTGATCGCTTCCGCCGCGTCATTCCTGACCACGCCGGGCGAGGCGACCTACGCCGCGAGCAAGCACGGCGTGCTCGGATATCTGAAGGCAGTGCGCACGGAGTTGCGCGGCTCGGGCGTGGAGATATCGGTCATCATGCCCACTGTCGTCGATACCGCACTGGCCGCCGGAACGTCCTCGGGCTCGGCCGCGCTACTCCAGCCCGCGGACGTTGCCCGCGCGGTGCTGCGCACGATCGAGCGCCCCCGGTTCGAGGTCACGATACCCGCGTACGTGGGCCCGCTCCGCCGCGCGATCGAGGTCCTTCCCGGGCCCGCGCGGGATACCCTCCTACGCGCACTCGTCCCCGATCAGGTGCGCTCCGTTGACCGCGGAGCCCGCGCGGCATACGAGTCGGCGTTCATGAAACGTGGCGACGCCTAGCGTGGCAGGAGTGCCGCGAACTACGACTTTGCCCGGCTCTTGCCGGTCACTCGGTAGGCCTCATAGACGCCGCGAACCTTCCGGACCGCGGTGAGAAGGTGATCGAGGTGATCGACTGCGGCCATCTCGAAGCCGAACCGCAACACGGCGACCCGCTCTCTGGATGTCACGGAGGAGGCGGACAGAATGTTGACGTGGTTCTCGGTGAGCACCTGCGTGATCTCGGAGAGCAGGCCTTGCCTGTCCAACGCCTCCACTTGGATCTGCACGAGGAAGGTGCCACTCGCGTTGTGGTCCCACTCCACCGGGATCATGCGTTCCGGCTCGTTCTTCAGCTGTTCCACATTGCCGCAGTCCGCGCGGTGGACGGAAACACCTTGCCCACGCGTCACGAATCCCACGATCGGGTCACCGGGAACGGGAGTGCAGCAGCGCGCGATCTTCACCCAGACGTCCGAAGAATCGAGTCCTTGGACGATGACCCCCACGTCGCCGGAACGCGGGGCATTGCGCGGCACGAACCCCGGGATGGTGGCCTCGGAGAGATCCTCCTCCGCGCCGTCCTCTCCTCCAACAAGGCGCACGAGGCGCCTGACGACGTTCTCGGCGGAGACGTGACTTTCGCCGACTGCCGCGTACAACGCGTCGATATCGGCCAGCCTCATCTCGTCGGCAACCGAGGTGAGGGTTCCGTGCGACATCAGGCGCTGGATCGGCATGTTCTGTTTCCGCATGGCTTTCGCCAGTTGGGTCTTGCCCCGTTCGATCGCTTCGTCGCGACGTTCCTTGGTGAACCAGGACTTGATCTTGTTGCGCGCGCGCGGTGAGGCGACAAAGTTCAGCCAGTCGTGCGATGGCGCGGCGCCTTCCGCCTTCGATGTGAAGACCTCAACCGTGTCGCCGTTTTCCAGCTTCGAGTCGAGAGGTACCAGCTTCCCGTTGACGCGTGCCCCCACTGTGCGATGGCCAACCTCCGTGTGGACGGCGTACGCGAAGTCCACGGGAGTGGCGCCCGCGGCGAGCGAGATGGCGTCACCTTTCGGCGTGAATACGTACACCTGGCTGCCGGACATCTCGAACCGGAGCGAGTCGAGGAACTCCGTGGGATCGGAGGTCTCCTGCTGCCAGTCCACGATCTGCCGCAGCCAGCCGAGGTCCTCAACCTCCCCCGAGTCGACCTTCTGTGACTTGCGGGGGTCTTCCTTGTACTTCCAGTGCGCGGCGACTCCGTACTCGGCGCGGCGGTGCATCTCGTACGTGCGGATCTGAATCTCAACCGGCCGGCCGCCCGGCCCGAGCACCGTGGTGTGCAGAGACTGGTACATGTTGAACTTTGGGGACGCGATGTAGTCCTTGAAGCGGCCAGGGAGGGGTTGCCACCGGCCGTGGACCACGCCGATGGCCCCATAACAGTCCTGCACCGAGTTCACGAGCACTCGAACACCCACGAGATCGTAAATGTCATCGAACTCGCGGCCGCGCACGATCATCTTCTGGTAAATCGAGTAGTAATGCTTAGGGCGTCCCGTCACGGTGCACGTGATGTTGGCCGCCGCGAGATCTGAGACGATGGCCGATCTCACGTCCGCCAGGTACTACTCCCGGGCGGGAGCCCGCCCGTCCACTAGGTGCACGATCTCGTCGTACACGCCCGGGTAGAGGGTTTGGAAGGACAGATCCTCCAACTCCCACTTGATGGTATTCAAGCCGAGTCTGTGTGCCAGTGGTGCGTAAATTTCCAGTGTTTCGCGGGCCTTGCGTGCCGCTGATTCCCCCGTCACGTACTTCCAGGTCCGTGCGTTGTGGAGGCGGTCGGCGAGTTTGATGAGGAGCACCCGGATGTCGCGGGACATCGCGACGATCATCTTCCGAACCGTCTCGGCCTGCGTGGCGTCCCCGTACACGACCTTGTCCAGCTTCGTCACGCCGTCCACCAGGAGCGCGATCTCGTCGCCAAACTCCTTACGCAAGGTCTCGAGCGGGTACCCGGTGTCCTCGACCGTGTCATGAAGAAGCGCCGCGGCCAAGGTGGCGGGGAGCATACCGAGTTCCGCGAGGATGGTTGCTACCGAGACGGGATGCGTGATGTAGGGATCGCCGCTGCGCCGGGTCTGGCCTCGATGTGCTTCCTCGGCTACCTCGTAGGCGTGCAGGATGAGGCCGATGTCCTCTTTAGGGTGGTTCGCCCAGAGTGCACTGACGAGCGGTTCGATAGCGAGCGGAACGTGCGGCCGTTGCCCGATCCTCATGAGGCGCGCGAGCATCGAAGGGCTGGGCCCCTGCGTCCGGACGTCCTCTGACATGCGCCTATCTTACGTCCGCCACCCTGCTTTAGTACGCGAGCACGGTCTCCACTTCGTAACCATCAAGGCGGGAACGGCCGTTGAGCCCCAGAAGCTCCATCAACACCACGATCCCAGCGACCTGACCTCCGGCGCGTTCGATGAGTTCTACGGAGGCGGCGGCAGTACCACCTGTCGCCAGGACGTCGTCGACCACCAGGATCCGATCGGCGGGATGCACGGTATCCGGGCGCAGCTCCATGCGGGCTGTGCCGTACTCGAGTTGGTAATCGACCCCGATCACCGGACCAGGCAGCTTTCCTGCCTTACGCACGGTGATCATCCCGATCCCCAACCGGGCCGCCAGCGGCGCGGCGAGGATGAATCCACGCGATTCGAGGCCGGCGACGGCGTCGATCCGGCCGTGGTAGTGCTCCGCCAGCCCCTCGATCAGCCGCCCGAACGCCTCACCGTTGGCGAGCAACGGGGTGATGTCCCGAAACAGCACACCCGCGTGGGGGTAGTCCGGGATCTCACGGATATTCGCGTGGACGATCTCGCCGAGTTCGCTGAGGGTGTGCGTCATCGCTCTTTCCTCGGCTTCTTGCGTGGCTGTGCGCTCTGGCCTTGGTGGCCGCCCGGTGCCACGCTCGTACCAAGGATCGCGGCCGAGGTGGCATCCACGGCAACGAGATCCTCGGACACGCTGCGCTTCGCCAGCACGGCCTTGGTGTGTTCAGCGTACGCCGCAGTGCGCTCTCGGAACGCCACTTCGATCGGGGTTGCGATGAAGATCGAGGAGATGGTCGAAATGATCATGCCAACGAACAGGGCCAGCGAGATGTCACGCAACGTGCCGGCGCCAAGGCCCGTGGTCCCCACGAACAAGATGGCACCCACAGGGAGGACACCCACCACTGAGGTGTTGATCGAACGCACGATGGTCTGGTTGACGGCGAGATTCGCTCCCTCCGCATACGTGACGCGGTTCTGTTCGAGGGCGTTTGCCGTGTTCTCGCGGACCTTGTCAAAGACCACCACGGTGTCATAGAGCGAGTATCCGAGGATCGTGAGGAATCCGATCACGGACGCAGGAGTCACCTCGAACCCCACGAGCGCGTAGACGCCAACGGTGATGATCAGGTCATGAATGAGCCCGGTGATCGCCGCGAGAGACATCGTCCAGGTGCGGAAGTAGAGCGCCATGACCACAGCCACGAGCACGAGGAAGATCCCCATCCCCATCAGCGCCTTCTGTGTCACGTCCTGACCCCATGCTGGTCCGATGAAGGTGGAGGAGATCTGCTCGGAACCGTAGGCCTCAGCCAGTGCGGATCGGATGGACTCGATCTCTTCCGAGGTCAACTGAGACGTCTGAACTCGGAGCGAGTCGTCGCCGATCACGGAGACGCGCGGAGTCTCAGAGACGCCGGCGTTCGCAAGGACCTCGATCGCCGGTGCCGAATCCGTGGTGGCCGCCTGCTCGATGCGGAACTCGGAGCCACCCGAGAACTCGACGCCCGGATTCAGTCCGCGCACGAGTAGCACGCCGATGGAGAGCACGATGAAGACGAGGCCGATCGTCAGCCAGCGCCGGCGGTTGCCCACGATGTTGAACGATTTCCGCCCGAAGTAGAGTTCGTTGCCAAGTTGTGCAAGAGACTTCACAGCTCCACCACCTCTTTCTCAGCAGTCTCGGCGGCTTTGCGTTCCGCGATGGAGAGCTTCTTCCCCTCGCCAGATTTCGCGCCAGGGGGACCAAAGGACAACCGGCCCCGGTAGGACGCCGTGTTCGCACCCAGATGGACTGGGTCGAGACCGGAGAACTTCTTGCCTTGCCCGAAGTAGTTGGTGCGGACCAGCAAAGTCATCAGTGGGTACGTGAACACCATGACCACGAGCAGGTCGATGAGCGTGGTCAGACCCAGCGTGAATGCGAAGCCGCGTACGCTACCCACCGCCAGCATGTACAGCACAATTGCCGCGAGGAAGTTGATTCCATCCGAGGCGAAGATCGTGCGGCGGGCGCGATGCCAGCCGTACTCGACCGCGTCCTCGAGACGCCGGCCGTCTCGGACCTCGTCGCGGATACGTTCGAAGTACACGATGAAGGAGTCCGCCGTGATTCCAATGGCGATGATCAAACCGGCCACACCCGCAAGGGAGAGTCGATACCCGATCGTCCAGCTCAGCAGGGTGATCGTGAGGTACGTCAGAACCCCCGCGATCCCGAGGCTGAGCAGTGTCACGAAGGCAAGTGCGTGGTACTGGAAGAGCATGTAGATGATCACGAGCGCCAGGCCCACGAGACCAGCGGTGATTCCCACGCGCAACTGCTGCACACCGAGCGTCGCGGAGAGTTGCTCTTCGCTTTGGACCGTGAAGTTGAGCGGCAGTGAACCGAACTGGAGCTGATTCGCCAGAGTCGCCGCGGACTCACGGTCGATCCCGGAACCCGAGATCGACGGGTTGCCGCCCGAGATGCGTTCGTCAATGCCGGGGTTGGAGACAACCAGACC
>JAKDIE010000108.1 GCA_030450655.1 Ruaniaceae bacterium | reverse complement strand
ATCGAACGTGGTCCACGAAAGGACGAGGATCGCCGCGACGCCGAGCCAGACGGCAGCGAACATCGCCCACGCGACTATTTGCGCGCGCCGTGGTCGGAACTCAGATTCGGCAGGCATGAATCGAGGTCACCAAGATCGCGCGCGCACCAATCTCGTAGAGCCTGTCCATCACGCTGTTGGTCTGTTCGCGCGGGATGAGCACACGCACCGCGAACCAGGTGGAATCATGCAGCGGTGAGACGGTCGGCGCCTCGAAGCCGGGGGCCACCGCCACCGCAGCATCGAGGTGTTGGGCTGGGACATCGAAGTCCATGAGCACGAAGGTGCGCGCCACCATGACCCCGTGGATGCGCCGTTGGAGCGTGTCCAGGCCCGCAGGCACCTCGCGATCCTGCGGCGTGATGAGCACGGCCTCGGAGCTGAGCAAGGGCGCCTCGAACACTTCGAGACCTGCGGCGCGGAGGGTGGAGCCCGTCTCAACCACGTCCGCCACGAGATCGGCAATCCCCAACTCCACGGACGATTCCACGGCGCCATCGAGGTGAACAACGGTGGCGCTGACTCCCTGGCTCGCGAGGTGATCTGCGACCAGGCGGTCGTAGGAGGTCGCGACCCGCTTCCCAGCGATGTCGTGAAGCGTCTGCGCGGTCCCGATCGGCGCCGCATAGCGGAAGGTGGACTGCGCGAACCCGAGGGCCATGTGCTCGCGGGCATTGGCGCCGGAATCGAGGAGAAGATCGCGGCCCGTGATCCCGGCGTCGACAGTTCCGGCACCCACATACACGGCCACATCGCGCGGGCGCAGATAGAAGAACTCGATGTCGTTCTCAGAGTCGCGGATGACGAGTTCGCGGCCGCCATCGCGACGCGAGCGATATCCTGCCTCGCGTAGCATCGCGATGGTGGGATCGGAGAGGGAGCCCTTATTTGGGACGGCAATTCGAAGCATCACAGGTACCGGTAGACCTTTTCCATTGGGATTTCGCGGGCGATCATCATGACTTGCAGGTGGTACAGCAGTTGGCTGATCTCCTCGGCGAGTTCATCATCACTCTGGAACTCCGCCGCCATCCACACCTCGGCGGCCTCCTCCACGAGCTTCTTGCCAATGCCGTGCACGCCCGTTGCCAGTTCGCGCACCGTGCCGGATTCGGTGTCTCCCCCGGCGGCCTTCGCGGTCAGTTCCTCAAAGAGGTCATCAAAGCTTTTCACGGTGTCCAGTCTAGGTCTTCGTACGCACCGTCTGGATCGGCGCCCGGCTCGGCGAGATCATGACTCTGCATGAACTCGTACATCTCCGGCCACATCGAGGTGTCGAGGGAAAGCCACTCACTTCCGTAAAGGGGAATCGTGGCATCCAGCACCGCGCGTGCGAAATCCGCGTCCATTTCCGGCACCTTCGTGCCGACGATCTCGATTGCCGCATCCGGATCCGCCACGATGAACTCGATTGCGCGATCGAGCGCACGCAGGATTCCGGCCAGTGCCTCGGGCTGCCCGTAAATGGCGTCCCCACGCGCCCCCACGGAGATCCCCACCAGCGGCAGGTCCGGGGTCTCGATGAGCGTCACATCCACGCCGGCCGCCTCCAGCCCGAGAAGATCGTTATTGGTGAATACGACGACGGCGTCCACGGCCTCGGTATACATCGCGGACTGGGCGGTGTACCCGATGTACTCGATTCCAAGATCGCTCTCCGAAAGACCAGCAGATTCGAGCGTGGCCAGCAACGCGAACCACGATTCTCCGAACGGCCCGGGCACGCCGATGGTGTGCCCGGCAAGATCGGCCACAGTGGTGAGGCCGAGATCAGATCGCGCAGCGATCGCCAGCGGGTAACGCTGGTAAAGAGTCGCGATCGTCCGCACGTCCACGCCCTGCGAATATGCCTGCAGCATCTCGTCCCCGCCCGCGACGATCAGATCCTCCTCTCCCGCCGTAAGCGCCCCGAAGAGGGCCTCCGAAACGCCGTGGTGACGCAACGCAACCGTCACGCCCTCCTCGTCGAAGAAGCCCTCGTGCTCGGCCACATAGAACGGTGCGAACTGCACATCGGGCACGAATGTGAGACCGATCGTCAGCTCCTTATCCCCGCTCTGTCCGCATGCCGTCAACGCTAGGGCGGACACGCCCGCCACGAGCGCAGCCATGAATCGCCGCTTCATAGTCTCTCCTCTACTCGATGTTGGTAGGCCCGTACCGCGCCGTGCAAAGAGATTGCCACGAAGGCGAGCACCGCCACGGTCGCAAACAGTCCGGTCGTGTCATTGGCGCGCTGCTGCGCGGTCAGGAGTTCGCCCAGGCCGCGCCCGCCGAGCACAAACTCGCCCACCACCGCCCCTGTCATGGCGAGGGTGACCCCATTCCTCAACCCGGTGAGAATCGCCGGCAACGCGAGCGGATACTCGATCTCGCGCAGCAGGCTCCACCTGTGCGCACCATCCAGTCGCGCCGCATCCGTGATGTCCGAGTCAATGTGTGCCACTCCGTACGCAGTCGTCAGCGAAATCGGGAAGAACACCATCACGGCGCACAGCACGATGATCGGGACGTATCCGTAGCCCAGCCACAACGCCAGCAGTGGGGCAATCGCGACGGCTGGGATCGCCTGCGAGGCCGCCGCGTACGGCTCCACGATCCGAGCGATCTGCGGCGATTTTGCGACGCCGTACCCGAGAGGGATCGCCACTGCAGCCCCAAGCACGGCGCCGAGGATCGCCTCGAGTAGCGTGATGCCCAGGTGACCCCACATGCCAGGAAGCGATGTTGCCACCCTGGCCAGGATCGCCGTCGGCGGGGGAAGGAAATACGGATTCACGAGTGTGCGGCTGGCGAGTTCCCACAGTGCCATCACGGCCAGCGCAAAGCTCAGCGGCGACAGGCGCTTCATGGGTGCCCCTTCTCCCGGGGCGTGCGCGAGAGCGCACACGCGTGCGCCGCGCGTCTTCTCTCATCCGGACTGTAACCGTCGGCCCTGGAGTTTCACCAGATCAGCCGCGCAGGTGCGCGGGTCGCGGGCTTTCACCGCCGGTTCGAACTTTCATCGACCCCGAAGACGGCACCAGTATACGTCAGTGCGCGTGGGACTTTTCCGCGAGTCCCCGCAAGGTGGCGATCTCGGCGGCCGCATTCTCGGCGTTGTACACGGCTGATCCCGCCACGAACACGTTCGCTCCGGCCTCCGAGGCGCGCTCAATCGTCTCGATCGTCACTCCCCCGTCGATCTGAACGTGAATATCGAGCCCGGACGCCTTGACCGCCTCGCGCGTGCGGCGGATCTTCGGGAGTACCACCTCGAGGAACTTCTGCCCGCCGAGGCCCGGCTCGACCGTCATCAGCAGGACCATGTCGAACTCCGGCAGCAAATCAACGTATGGGGCGATATCCGTTGCAGGGCTGAGTGCAATGGCCGCGCGCGCGCCGAGCGAACGGATCTCGCGGGCCAGCTTCACTGGCGCAGTGACGGCCTCGGCGTGGAAGGTCACTGAGGCGCATCCCATGTCCGCATACTGTGGCGCCCAGCGGTCCGGGTCCTCGATCATCAGGTGCGCATCCACAGGGAGCGGCCCCTTCCTCACGATCGACTCGACCACCATCGGGCCGATCGTAAGGTTCGGCACGAAGTGACCATCCATCACGTCCACGTGAACGAAATCTGCGGACGCGATGCGGTCAAGCTCGCTGCGAAGATCGGAGAAGTCAGCCGTGAGGATAGACGGCGAGATGATGATGCCCACGAGCTCAGCCTACTTCTCACGCCGGAGGGCCACCGCGAACATCGCGTCCGTGTTGTCCCGGTACGGCCAAAGTTGCACCGCTCCCGGCAGTGGATGCGGTGCGCAGAGCGCAATGAGTGGCGCCACGGGCGCAACAATTGAGAGCGAATGCCTCTCCAGTGCCCCAGCCACCTGTTCGACCGTCTCGGCCGGGTGCGGTGAGCAGGTCACGTAGGTGAGTACTCCCCCGGGCCGGAGTGCGGCCACGGCCGAGTCGATCAACTCGGCCTGGAGCCTCGTAAGGTTCGTGAGGTCGCTTTCGGTGCGGCGCCAGCGGGCCTCCGGGCGGCGCCGGAGCGAACCCAACCCCGTGCATGGCGCATCGATCAGGATGCGGTCGAACGCGCCCGGGGCGGACTCCCCCACCAATCGGCCGTCGTCGCAGATCACCTCCACGACGTCCTCGAACTGCCGCACCGATTTCGCTACGAGATCTGCGCGGTGCGGTTGGATCTCGTTGGCCGTGAGGAAGGCGCCGCGCTGGCGCGCCAGCGCCGCCAAGAGGGCCGCCTTGCCGCCCGGCCCCGCACACAGGTCCAACCACTGTTCATCGCGCCCCTCGACCGGCACGTCCGCAGCCATGAGCGCCACGAGTTGCGAGCCCTCGTCCTGTGCGGCCACGCGTCCGTCTCGCACCTCCCGCAGCTTCCCTGGGTTGCCATGCCAGTAGTAACCGAATGGCGAAAGGGGCGTGGGTTCGGCGTCGGCCGGACGTTCGGCAACGCCGGGACGGGCGACAAGGGTCAGTTCGGCCGCCTCGTTGTCCTTCTCGAGAAGCGCCTCAATCTTGTCTGCGGCGCCCTCCAACGCGAGTGCCTCTCTAAATCCCCGCACAACCCATTCTGGGTGCGAGTACCACTCGTAGTAACCCTCTGGGCGGTCGAGGATGCGGTTGTACCAATCCGCTTCGCCCGCGATCTTCCTCAGGACGGCGTTCACGAGACCGGTGGGGCTGCGTCCCACCATCCGCCCCACCAGATCCACCGTCTCGTACACCGCCGCGCGGCTAGGAACGCGCATTGCGCAAATCTGGTGCGCTCCGAGCCGTAGCGCAATCCTCACCTCCGGTTGGAGCCGGTCCACATTCGTGGCGCATTCGTCGATCATCGCGTCGTAGCGGCCCTGCAGCCGCAGCGTGCCATAGACAAGTTCCGTGACGAAACCCGCATCCCGTTTGTTCAGCGGGTACACGGCCTTCTGAAGGAGGAGGTTCGCGTAGGCGCCATCGAGTTCTACCGAGGTGAGGACGTTGTACGCGACCTGACGTGGATCATTGCTCACTGGAAAATCACCTGCTCTCGTAGTCCGCGCGCCCAGGCGGCCGCGTCCATCCATTGTTTGCCAGGTGGGGCAACTCGTTCAAGAAGCACCGCACCATGCCCTGCGGCCACGAGTGCCTGCTTTCCGATGAACGCCACCGTGCCCGGGGCGGCGTCGGGATCATTAACCTCGACGGCACGAACCGGGCCGATCTTCATTCGCGCGCCACCGAGGGTGGTCCAGGTTCCTGGAGAGGTCCAGAAGGCGCGGGTGTGGCGGGAGATCGCGGGCGCGGGCGCCGTCCAATCGATGCGACCCTCCTCGGGTAGCAGGCGCGGCGCGAGAGTGGGCTCGCCACGTTGGGGGTGCGAGAACGCTTCGCCTCGGGCGAGCAGATCGAGCGTCTCCACGAGGAGCGGTGCGCCGATCTCGGCGAGTTCGGTAAGAAGGCTCTCGGTGGTCTCGGTACCGTCGAGTTCACGCTCGGCATGCGCGAATACCGGACCGGTATCGAGGCCGGCCTCGAGGAGGAACACGTTTACGCCGGTAAGGAT
>JAKDIE010000107.1 GCA_030450655.1 Ruaniaceae bacterium | reverse complement strand
GACTCATACCCTGATGATAACGCTAGAAGTTATCACCGTCGAGAAGATGTCATTGCACAGTCACCACTGTCGCGCCTGAAGTGAAACCGGCTCTGCGTACGCCAGGTGGGGGTGGGGTGGTCGAAGCCTCCGGCGACGAGGAGCATCCGGTGTCGGTAGTTGTCGTAGTTTGTGGAGCCGCGGGCGATGCGAACGGTCGCGCGCTCGTGCCGCACGAAGGCTCTGAGACGATCTGCCTGGCGCGCTCAGCAGGAGCCTGGGTCCACCTCGTTCTCGATCGGCGCGCCAGCCTCGGTCGCCATGATCTGGTTGACGCGACGCTGGTGGCGCCCGCCCTCGAACTCGGCATCGAGCCACTGCTGAACGATCATCTTGGCCAGGTCGATGCCCACCACGCGCGCGCCGAGCGCGAGCATGTTCACGTTGTTGTGCCTGCGTGACATCACCGCAGAGTAGGGCTCGGAACACACCACGCAGCGGGCGCCCGGAACCTTGTTGGCGGCAATGGAGATACCCACGCCGGTGCCGCAGATGACGATCCCACGATCGCACTCCCCTGCGGCGACGGCTTCGGCGGCCTGGCGGCCGAATACCGGATAGTCCGCACGCTCGCCACGATTGGCGCCGAAGTCCCGGTACTCGAGCCCGTTCTCCTCGAGTACCTCGATCACCGCATCCTTGAGATCGAACCCGGTGTGGTCACACGCAACGGCAATAGTCATGACAGAACCTCCAGTGAGTCGGTCTGCCCATTATCTCACCATGGCGCCACGATGAGAGTCCTCTCATAGACCCCTTCCCCCATTGCTTACAGGTGTAAGGGTCCGTAGCCTCGAAGAGTGGCGTGCTCACACTGATGCATGCCACACGAGACGATGGAGGCCCGCATGACGAAGCTCAACACACGGATTCTCGCCCTCGGATTTGGCGCCGCGCTACTCATGGCCGGCTGTGGCGGCGGCACTAGCGATGAGACTCCCACGCCACCGCCAACACTCGTACCCACTCCCACCGCGGATGAGACGCAGCAACCTACCGAGCCACCCACGGATGACGCCATCGAACCCACGCAGGACGCCGCAGCACCTGAGTTGCCTCTGCTCGCGCTGGGCGCGGTCGAGGTGGCCCTGGCACACACCCCGGGCGCCGTGGTCGAAATCGATCATGAGCGGAACCAATGGGAAGTCGTCATCCTCACCGAGGACGGCACGGGCATAGAGCTCTCCATTGACATTGCTTCGGGTGAGGTACTGCGCGAGGAAAGCGAAAGCCTCTCCCCCGAGCAGACCTCAGCGCCCACCATCACGGCGCGCGAAGCCATCGAGATCGCCCTCGGCGAGGTGCCGGGCGAACTCTGGGATCTTGACCTTGACACCGAGCAAGGAATCGTTGTGTGGGAAGCGGAGCTCACGGACGAGGCCGGCGTCAACTGGGAGATTTACATCGACGCAGAAACCGGCGCAATCGTGAAGGTGGAGCAGGACGACTAACCCGCCTCGCCGTCGTCGGGCTAATCTGGGAGCACCACCCACGCCGCCTCAACGAGGGAGCTCGTCGCTTTATGCCCAGTGGCAACAACGGACCTGTCCGCCCCGGCGGCATCCGGCGCGCAATCATCATCATGATCCTCGTGATCGCAGGGCTCGTGGGCTTCTTCGCATGGAATTACCAGGTGAACATGCAGAACGCGGGCCAGGACTCGGGCACCGCCGTAGCTAGCTATGAAATCGACGGCTCACTCTGGACCACCGGGTAGCAGCGTCGTCGCAGCATCGGCTATTCAGCTGTGCGCCTCCAGGAAGTCGATGAGTTCCTGTTCGACGGCGACGCGGGTGGGCGGCTCGTTGTGGATCTCGTGCCGCACGCCCGGGTACACCACCGTGCGCACGTCCCGGCTCCCGTTCTTCCACAACGCATTGGCCACCTGGTAAGCACCCTCGCCGTAGTTGGCAACGGGATCCTGATCGCCGGCCACGATCAGTACGGGAAGCGCGGGGTCCACGCCCTGTGCCCAACCCTCGTTGACGGCGTCGTACATCTCGGCGAAATCGCTCACGAAGCGCACGGACATCGGATTCGCGAGCGCGTTCAGCGGATCCGACGCATGATCGCGGACCACGGCGGGATCGCGCGCGATCCACTCGTTGCCGTTCACAGCATCTGGGTACCGCTCGATCATGCCCGCGAACATCGCGCCCATAAACTCGCCCGCAGGCTCGGTGCCTCGGCCCGCGGCGAGGGCGGCGGCGAGCGCCGCGCGGTCCATGTTCGTGTCGAGGCCCTCCATCTGCGCCGCAACACCGCAGAGCGCGAGACCGGCGAGGTCCTCGCCATGCGCGGTGGCATAGGCGCGGGCGATCATGGAACCCCAACTGTGCCCGAACACGAAGTACGGCAGCCCCGGGTGCGCCTCCACGGCGAGATCGTGCAGGGTCTTCTCATCCTGGACGACGACGCGGGCGCCGTGATCGCCGGTGTCCATCCACACGCCCGATTCCACGGCCGTTGCGCCGTGGCCCGCGTGGTCATCGGCCGCCACCACATAACCGGCGTCCAGTAGCGCGGAGATCATGTGCAGGTAGCGGCGCGAGTGCTCGCCGAGGCCGTGGATCACCTGAACGATCCCCTTGGGCTCACTCGCTGGGGCGTAGATCCAGGCATGGATCTGGTCGCGCCCGTTCGCGGATGGGAATCGGATCTCTCGCAGCGCCATCGCCGCCTCCTTCAGTCTGAAGTGCTCTCCCTCACGAGTCTAGAACGGCGGCGCGCGCCAGAGGGCGAGTTCGCCCGCGATGCTACCCGCGCTCCCCCAAACCAGAGCTGCTTGATGCGATAGGCGTTCTATCGCATCAAACAGCTCAACTTCCGAGGCGGCCCATCCGCAGGCCGAAGGACGTGCGGCCACACAGTTTTTGTCAGGTACTTGACAAAGCGGCGCCACGAGTCGCATGATTATGTCAGGTACTTGACAATCTTGACCGAAGACAGAACAGAAGGAGTCACACATGACTACCCCAGATATCACTAGCGATCCCCGCTCTCTCGCAGAAGAGCGCCTCTTTCACCTCACGCGCCTTGGAATGCGCATGCAACGCCGCGGCGGCCCCGATCACGGTGGCTGGCGCGATGGTCGCGGCGGGCAGGGGCGCGTACTCGCCCTGCTGGCGAGGAATCCCGAGATCTCGCAGCGCGAACTCACCTTCCTCCTCGGCCTCTCCCGCCAGGCGCTCGCCGAACTCCTCGCAAAACTCGAACAGAAGGGCTTGATCGAACGTTCACAGTCCGATGAGGATCGGCGAGTCGTTCTCGTGAGCCTTACCGAGCCGGGCCACGAAGCCGCTCGCGAGATTGGCGAGCGGATGAATCGGCGCAGCTCTCTCCTCGACCCACTTACGGACGAGGAGGCGGGACAGTTCGCCGACTACCTCGACCGCATCATCGAGCCCCTTGAAGCACAAATCGCCGAGCGGCGCGAGGAACGCCACCAACGCTGGGAGGACAACGAGTGCGGGCACCCCCGCGGGGGCGGGCGCGGCCATCGCGGCCATCCGCATGGTCCCGGCTGTGAGAACGACGCCGATCACGGCCACGGGCGTGGACGTCACCACCACAGGCGCTGGCACCGCGGCCACGATCTCGGCTGAACCCAGCACCTGAGGCGAGCGATGCGCTTCCCATGCGAAGTGGTCGCTCGCCTCAGTCATGCCCACGGCCCGCGCACCGCCCCAACGGCATAGGCTTGAGCCATCCCAACAACGGAGGAACGATGAAGTACCAGGAATTCGCAGGACTCAAGGCGCCCGCCTCCAACATCATCCTCGGGCTAATGCGGATCGCAGATTCGTCCGATTCCGAGATCCGCGATCTCTACCGAGCCGCGCGCAAATCGGGCATCAACGTCATCGATCACGCCAACATCTATGGCCGCGATCACCTGTGTGAGCGGCGTTTCGCCGAGGCCGTGCCGCTCTCGCCAGCCGAGCGCGCCGAGATCGTCATCCAGACCAAGGCCGGCATCGTCACCGGCGAGAATCCGCACTTCGATTTCTCGTACGAGGAGTTGGTGGGTGAGGCCGAGAAGTCGCTGCGCGCCCTCAACACCGATTACATCGACGTGTTCCTCCTCCACCGCCCGGATACCCTCATGGAGCCGGAGGAGGTGGCGCGCGCCTTCGATCACCTCGAATCCTCCGGCAAGGTGCGGGCGTTCGGCGTCTCGAACCAGACCCCGCGCCAGATGGAGTTGCTTCGCCAGTCCGTGACGCAGCCACTCCTCTTCAACCAGGTGCAACTCTCAATGACGCACTGCCCCATCATCGCCGAGGGCGTGGCGATGAATATGCTCTCCTCCGAGCAGTCGGTGGTGCGTGACGGCGGCGGCCTCCTCGACTACGCCCGCCTCACGGGTACCACTCTCCAGGCGTGGTCGCCGTTCCAGAAGGGCTTCTTCGACGGCGCCTTCCTCGGTGACCCGGACTTCGCGGAGCTCAACGAAGCAATCCAGCGCATCGCCGCACGATACAGCGTGACGGACACGGCGATCGCCGTCGGCTGGATCACCCGGCACCCGGCGAACATCCAGGTGGTCCTTGGGACCACCACCCCGCAGCGGGTGCGCGATTCCGCTGCGGGCTCCGAGATTCCGCTCACCCGGGCGGAATGGTACGAACTGTTCCGCCTCGCGGGCCACATCGTCCCGTAACGGACGCCTCCCCCTCGTCATTCTGCGCGCAGTCGCAGGACCCCAATCCTCGTCATTCTGCGCGCAGTCGCAGAATCCAGGAACAAGGATCCTCACCCACCTCGACCTATCCACAGGGTTCCTGCAGGCCAGCCTGAACTTCTTCTACGATGCGTAGATCGTCGTCACATACTGGCAGGAGGCACGTTTAATGAGGCACACATCGAGAGCATCCCAGGATGCCATTTGGCAGCTTTCTACCTCGAAACGCTGGTTCTACCCTACGGTAGACTGCTGGCGTGACAACGATGAACATCAAGGATCCGCGCGTGCATGAGCTTGCGCATCAGCTCGCACAAATCCGGGGAACGAGCGCAACCAAAGCTGTTCGAAGCGCCCTCGAGGAGGCTCTTGGACGCGAAGAACTCGGGCGCGACGGCCGTTCTGCGGCTCTCAATCGCCTCCAGGCACGGGCTGCCGAGACAAAAGACCAGTGGCTGAGCGACGATGACCTCTACGACGAGAGCGGCCTGCCCCGATGATCATCGACACTTCTGCGGCGGTGGCCGTTCTCCGTAGCGAGCCTGGTTCCGACGCCGTGAAGAAGCAGATCGAGCAGGCACCCGTGCTACGTATGTCAGCGGGATCGGTTCTTGAGTTGGCGATGGTGATTGGACGTTCCGATCCTGAGCTTGTCGACATCTTCATCGACGAGTTGCGTATTCGCATCCTCACGATGGACCAGGAACACCTCTCGTGGGCCCGGCGCGCTTACGAACAATTCGGCCGCGGATCGGGGTCGCCCGCGCGCCTCAACTACGGGGACTGCATCACGTATGCGGCAGCAAAGGTGGCGGGCGAGCCCCTCCTCTTCATTGGCGAAGATTTCAGGCACACCGATCTCGAACTGGCACTGTAGCCAATCCAGGCTCGCCCGGTGCC
>JAKDIE010000431.1 GCA_030450655.1 Ruaniaceae bacterium | reverse complement strand
CGCGGAGCGGGACCTGGGGCACCGTTGCACTGCTGTAAGGAGATATTGAGTGATCATGTGTCGTACGGCGCCTCCTTATCTCGTCATCCTGCGCGCAGTCGCAGGATCTAGAGGCGCGGAGCGGGACCTGGGGCACCGTTGCACTGCTGTAAGGAGATATTGAGTGATCGGAATTGTGATGGGCTCGGACTCCGATTGGCCGGTGATGAAGGCGGCGGCGGCGGTGCTCGAGGAGTTCGGTATTCCGTATGAGGTGGGCGTGGTCTCGGCCCACCGGATGCCTGAGCAGATGATCGAGTACGGCCGGAGCGCCGCGGGGCGTGGGCTCACGGCCATCATCGCGGGAGCCGGCGGAGCCGCGCACCTGCCAGGAATGCTTGCCTCAGTCACTCCGCTGCCGGTGATCGGTGTGCCGGTGCCGCTGCGATACTTGGACGGTATGGATTCGCTGCTCTCCATCGTGCAGATGCCGGGCGGAGTGCCCGTTGCCACCGTCTCGATCGGCGGTGCGAAGAACGCAGGGCTACTTGCGGCACGGATCGTTGGCACGTACGACGACGACGTGCGCGCGGCAATGTTGACATATCAAGAAGGATTACGTGCGGTTGCAGAGGAAAAGGGCCGTGCCTTGAAAGGGGAACTGAGATGACAGTGTTGGTGGTTGGTGGCGCCGGGTACATCGGGGCCCACGTGGTGAGGCTCCTGCAGCAGGCGGGCGAGAGCGTGGTGGTGGTGGACGATCTTTCGACGTCCAAGCCGGAGCGCGTGGGGGAGTCCCCGCTGTTCGTATTTGATGCGGCAGCACCCGAGGCCACGCAGCAGTTTGTGGCGCTGATGCGTGAGCATGAGGTCGATTCCGTGATCCACTTCGCGGCGCGCAAGCAGGTGGGCGAATCGGTGGCGAAGCCCCTCTGGTACTACCAGCAGAACGTGGGCGGACTCGTCAACGTGCTCTCGGCGATGCAGGAGACGGGCGTCCACAAGTTCATCTTCTCCTCGTCGGCAGCCGTGTACGGGATGCCGCAGAACGTGGACATGGTGATCGAGGAGACTCCCTGCGAACCCATCAACCCGTACGGCCGCACGAAGCTGATCGGCGAGCACATCCTCGCCGATTGCGCGAGGGCGTGGGGCCTGAGCTACGCGGCGCTGCGCTACTTCAACGTGGCCGGCGCCGGGTGGGACGATCTGGGGGATCCGGCGATCCTGAACCTCGTGCCGATGGTGTTTGACAGGCTGGAGAGGGGCGAGCGGCCGCTCGTCTTCGGCGACGATTACCCCACGGAGGATGGCACCTGCATCCGCGACTACGTCCACGTGCGCGATCTCGCGGAAGCGCATATCAAGGCGCTCTCCGTCCTCAACGAGCCGGCCGCAGAGTACGTCTTCAACGTGGGGACCGGCGTGGGTGCGTCCGTGCTCGAGGTGCTGGACGCCATTGGTGCGGCCAGCGGGAAGGACACGACTCCGATTATCGAGCCGCGCCGCCCGGGCGATCCTCCGCGACTGGTGGCATCGGCGAAGAAGATCGAGCGGGATCTCGACTTCGTCTCGACTGCAGGACTTGACGAGATCGTTGAATCCGCGTGGGAGGCCTGGCGCGTCACGAAGGCCCGCGAACTGGACTAGCACCTTCGCGCTCCTACGCGCCGTTCGTCATCCTGCGCG
>JAKDIE010000430.1 GCA_030450655.1 Ruaniaceae bacterium | reverse complement strand
GCCTGGGCGCGGTAGTAGCCCGAGCGGTCCTGGTCAAGATGCGAGGTCTCCCCCATTCGCGCGGCGCGGCCACCGAGGATCAGCGTGTACGCCCAGTATCCGGCAAGCACCGCCGCACCGATCGTGATCTTGGCCCCGGTGGGCAACGCCGAGGGCGTCACGAACGCCTCCACGAGCGCGCTCACGCCGAGCACGAACACGAGCCCGAGTGCCACGAGAATCAGCTGCAGCCCTTCATCGCGCACCGCGCTCAGCCGCGTGCGCCGCCCAGGAGATACCCACGCCCAGAACAGCTTCAGCCCCGCGCCGATCGAGATGAACACGGCCGTGAGCTCCATCAGTCCGTGCGGGAGGATCAGCCCGAAGAACACGCGCAGGTCCCCATACATCGCCATGATTCCGCCTGCCTGCCCCACGCCCACGGCGTTGGACCACAGGATGTACGCCGGCCACACGCCGGTGATCCCGGTACCGACCCCCTGGAATGCGATCCACGCGTTGTTCGTCCACACCAAGGCCGCGAAATCGGGGGCCGGATAGTTCGAGTAGTACGCCTCGAACGCCTGGTTCGCGTAGTTCTTGAACAGTTCAGGTGTGCCCAGTTCGGCGCGCAGCTCCGGCGATTGTGTGAACCACCAGCCCGCCGCCACGCCGATCACGATGGACACCACGGCTACCGCCACCGTCCACCAGCGCACCCGATAAAACGCCAAGGGGAGGGACACCGTGAAGAAACGCGCCACATCCGCCATCGAGAACTCCCGCGAGCCGGCAACCTTCCCTCGCGCCTCCCCCAGGACAGTCGAGAGGTAGGAGACGAGCGCGGGATCCGGGGCGGAGGTGCGCACGAGCGAGAGCTGCCCGGCCACACGCTGGTTGAGATGCGCGAGCTCATCGGCCTCCGCGCCGGTGAGGGTGCGCTGCCGCGCGAGGTCGCTGAGCCGGCGCCACTCGGCGTCGTGCAGAGCCCTGAAAGCGTCAACATCCACGGCTCTACCCTGCCATAGGTCCTCGCGTAGGCTTACCCCCGTGAGCCAACTCGATCAGATCATGACCTCCGAGGCGGTGGCCATCGAGTCCCGCCCCGCGAGCGTGATGACCAGAGCGCTCGCCACCCTCCTCGATTACCTCTTTTACGCCGCCGTGTTCGTGCTCGTCGTTGTAGCGGCCACCCCCCTCCTCGACAACCTGAACAGCGCCCAGGGCAACGCGATCATGATCGTGCTCGTGGCCACGTTCATGGTGATTCTCCCGACGACGATCGAGACCCTCACGCACGGCCGTTCCCTTGGGAAGGTGGCCACTGGCACACGGGTTGTACGCGACGATGGCGGCCCCATCACCTTCCGCCACGCCATCACCCGTTGGGCCACGGCGCCGATCGAAGTGTTCATCACGTTCGGGATGCTGGCCTTCACGATCGCGATGCTCTCGCCCCGCTCGAAGCGTTTGGGGGACGTCCTCGCCGGCACGTACGTGGCGCGTATCCGTGGCGTTGAGGAGTACGAGTATCCGCTGATCATGCCGCCGGAGCTTGCCCCGTGGGCCGAGAATGCGGACATGCGTTCGCTGCCGGACAAGGTCTCGATGTACGCACGCAAGTATCTGGCGCGCACGGCGGGCCTCTCCCCCGAGACCCGCCAGCGCCTCGCGCTGCTGCTCGCCGCTG
>JAKDIE010000429.1 GCA_030450655.1 Ruaniaceae bacterium | reverse complement strand
GGGCCCGGCCGGGGTGCGAACGCGCCTTGACCGAAATCGCGCCGCGCCTGCAGCACGAACGCGAGTGCGAGCACGATCAGGGTGAACCCAAGGGCGTACGCGAGCGGCCACCAGTGATCGCCGGTTGCCGGGCGCGTTTGCGTCATCCACCCGAGCGGGTTCGCCCAGATCGTCCACTCCGGGGCGTCGATCGAGTACGCGAAGCCGCGCAGCAAGAAGAGTACGCCGAGGGCGCCGACCGCCAGCGAGTTCGCCGTGCGCGCGTCCGAGCCCAGCTGGCCTGCCACGGCCGCCACCGCCGTGAACATCCATCCTGTGGCGGTGAACGTGGCGCCGATCAGGAACGACGCCTCCCAGCCGCCACCGCACCACACGGTGACGAGCGCGGAGACGAGACCCATCATTAGTGTCCCGAGAAAGCTCGCGCACACGCCCGTGAGCAGGCGGCTCCCCCGCCCCAACACGCCGGAGGCCAGCAACTCGGCCTGCCCCGAATCCTCCTGTGCGCGCGTGGCGCGGGTGACGGCGAAGATCGCCCCAAGAGCGGCCAGGAAGCCACCAATCGCGAGCGACCGCCAGGCGTTGAATCCGTCCGTGGTCGAGATATCGAACGCCGGGCCGAAGATCAGGCCCACCGCCGGGTTCGCGCCGATGCCGAGTGCGAGGCCGGCGCGGTCCTGCGCGGTGGGAAACACCCACGGGTACACGAGCACGGACGACGCCGATAGCAGCGTAAGAATCAGAACCCACGGGGCGAAGTGGCGGCCGTCGTGCCTGAGGGTTGCCCGTAGCAGAGGTGGGGTCCCCGCAAGTGCAGCCTTCATTGAGAGGCCGGCCGATCGTCGTCGGCCCCATAGAGGCTGAGGAAGAGACTCTGGAGCGAGGGCGGTTCGACCGTGAGCGAGGCCATGCCGTACGGGGCGAGCAGCGCCATGGCCTCGCCGATGCGTTCGGACTCAACGCTGGCCGTGAGACGGCCGCCAGCCAGGCGCACATCATGCAGGCCAGAAAGCTCCGCGGCGGCGGGGGGACGCTGCAGCGCCGCGTGGATGGCTGTGCGCGTATGCCCCCGCAACTCGGCGAACGTCCCCTCACGCACCACCCGGCCATCGCGGATGATGCTCACCCTGTCCGCAAGGATCTCCACCTCGGCGAGGATGTGGCTGGACAGAAGCACCGTGGCGCCGCGCTCAGTGGCCTCGCTCAGCACCTCCTGGAACACCTTCTCCATCAGCGGATCGAAGCCGCTGGTGGGTTCGTCGAGGATCAGGAGCTCGGCATCGGATGCAAGCGCGGCGACGACGGCGACCTTCTGGCGGTTGCCCTTCGAGTACTGGCGGCCGCGTTTGGTTGGATCGAGCTCGAACCGTTCGAGGAGCTCGGCCCGGCGCGTCTCGTTCAGGCCGCCGCGGAGGGCACCGAGCAGATCGATGGCCTCGCCGCCCGTCATCCCCGGCCACAGGGACACATCCCCGGGCACGTACGCGAGGCGCCTATGAAGTTCGACGACGTCCCGCCACGGGTCTCCCCCAAGCAACCGGACCGTTCCCGCATCCGCGCGGAGCAGCCCCAGTAGCACGCGGATCGTGGTGGACTTTCCCGCCCCGTTCGGGCCGAGGAAGCCGTGCACCTGGCCGCGCTCGACCACCATGTCGAGGCCGTTCAGCGC
>JAKDIE010000106.1 GCA_030450655.1 Ruaniaceae bacterium | reverse complement strand
CTCACCTTCCAGCGCGGCGCGGCCGGCCTCGAGGCGGGCCACGGGCACGCGGAACGGCGAGCAGGAGACGTAGTCCAGCCCCACCTTGTTGAAGAAGTGGATCGACTCCGGGTCACCGCCGTGCTCGCCGCACACGCCGAGCTTGATCTCCGGCTTGCCGGCGCGAGCACCCTCAACGCCGAGGCGGACGAGCTCGCCCACACCCTTGACGTCCAGCGTCTCAAACGGCGAGACCTCGAAGATCCCATCCTCGAGGTACTCGGAGAAGAATCCGCCCTCGACGTCGTCCCGCGAGAAGCCCCACGTGGTCTGGGTGAGATCGTTGGTGCCGAACGAGAAGAAGTCCGAATCCTCCGAGATGCGCTTGGCCGTGAGGGCCGCACGCGGCAACTCGATCATGGCGCCGATCAGCAGATCGAGCTCCACTCCGGACGCGGCGCTCACCTCGGCGAGGATCTTGTCCGCGCGATCGCGCACGATCCGCAGCTCGCGAGCCGAACCCACGAGCGGAACCATGATCTCCGGCCGCGGATCGCCTCCCGCCGTGATGCGCGCAACGCACGCCTCGGCGATCGCACGGATCTGCAGATCGAAGAGACCCGGCAGCTTCAGCCCGAGGCGCACGCCGCGGAGGCCGAGCATCGGGTTCGCCTCGTGCATCCGGTTCACCGCGTCATACAGCTCGTTGAGGACCTCGTCGCTCTGGCCCTTCGCCTCCGCCAGCGCCTTCTTCACCGAGAGTGACGTCAGATCCGGAAGGAACTCGTGCAGCGGCGGGTCGATGAGACGAATGGTGACGGGAAGGCCGTCCATCGCCTCGAGGATCTCGATGAAGTCCTGGCGCTGCAGCGGAAGCAGGGCGTCGAAGGACTTCTCCCGGGCTGCGTCGTCGGCAGCGAGAATCACGTGCTCCACGAGCTCGCGGCGATCGCCCAGGAACATGTGCTCGGTGCGGGTGAGGCCGATGCCCTCCGCGCCGAACGCGCGTGCACGGGACGAGTCCTCCGGGGTGTCCGCGTTCGCGCGCACCGTGAGGCGGCGCACGGAGTCCGCGTGGCGCACGATGCGATCCACTGCGGCCACGAGCTCGCGCGCCTCGTCATCCGGTGCGCTCTCGAGCGCCGCGTCGAGACCGTCCTCGAAGTACTGCGTCACCAGCGAGGGGACCACCGGCACGGAGCCGAGGAACACCTCACCGGTCGCGCCGTCGATCGCGATGACGTCACCCTCATGGAGGGTCCTCTCGCCCACGCGCATCTCGCCCTTGGCCGAGTCGATGATCAGGGCCTCGGCCCCGACCACGGCGGTTGTTCCCATGCCACGCGCCACCACCGCAGCGTGCGAGGTCTTGCCGCCGCGCGCCGTGAGGATGCCCTCGGAGGCGATCATGCCCGCGAGGTCATCCGGGTTGGTTTCGCGGCGCACGAGGATGACCTTCGTGCCCGCATCCTTCTTCGCAACCGCGGAGGTGGAGGTGAAGGCGATTTCGCCCACGGCGGCACCAGGCGACGCGGCCATGCCCTTGGCGAGTAGCGTGCGCTGGGCACCCGAATCGAACTGCGGGAACATCAGCGAGGTGAGCTGCGCACCAGTGACGCGCTCCAGCGCCTCGTCGTCGGAAATCAGGCCCTCGTCAATGAGCTGCGTGGCGACGCGGAACGCCGCACCGGCGGTGCGCTTGCCCACGCGGGTCTGGAGCAGCCAGAGGGTGCCCTTCTCCACCGTGAACTCGATGTCGCAGAGGTCCCGGTAGTGGTGCTCCAGGGTCGCCATGCCATCGCGCAGCACCTTGTAGGAGACCGGGTCGATATCCTCAAGCGCGGCGAGCGGCAGGGTGTTGCGAATGCCGGCGACGACGTCCTCCCCCTGAGCGTTCTCAAGGTAGTCTCCGTACACGCCGGAGTGGCCAGTAGAGGGATCACGGGTGAAGCACACGCCGGTTCCGGAGGTGTCCCCGAGGTTACCGAAGACCATGGTCTGAACGTTCACGGCGGTGCCGAGCGTGTGGGGGATCCTTTCCCTGCGGCGGTACAGCACCGCACGCTCGGTGTTCCAGGAGTTGAAGACGGCTTCGATGGCCTTGTCCAACTGCGTGCGCGTCTCCTGGGGGAAGGCTTCGCCGGTGGCGTCGAGCGTGATCTGCTTGAACTCCTCGACCAGCTCCTTCAGAGCATCCGCAGTGAGCTCCGGATCCGTCTCCACTCCGTGCTCGGCCTTTTTGGCATCGAGCGCATCCGCGAACAGTTCACCTTCGATGTCCAGCACTGTCTTGCCGAACATCTGGATGAGGCGGCGGTACGAGTCCCAGGCGAAGCGCTCGTCGCCTGAGAACTCGACGAGGCCGAGCACGGACTCATCGTTGAGACCGATGTTCAGGACCGTCTCCATCATGCCGGGCATCGAGAACTTCGCGCCGGAACGGACCGAGACGAGCAGCGGCTCCTTCGGGTCACCGAAATCGCGGCCGATCTGCGCTTCCGTGGCGTTCAATGCTTCGGTCACCTGCCCCGGGAGTTCCGCCGGAACCTCTCCATGCTCCATGTAGAAACGGCAGGTGTCCGTGGTGATCGTGAACCCTGGGGGCACCGGCAGACCAATGTTGGTCATCTCGGCAAGGTTCGCGCCCTTGCCGCCGAGAAGATCCTTCTGATCTTTATCGCCCTCGCTGAACTTGTAGACATACTTAGTCATCTGTGAAGTGCCTCCGGAGTGGGTGTGTGCATCTTTGCTGCGTCGATGCGACCTAGTTTATCCGACCCCGCTGGGCCTTTCGACCCATCCGGGCACCTGCGAGGCGTGCATTCACGGGCGTAGACACGGCGAGGGGCGGACCCGCAGGCCCGCCCCTCACAATGGCTTCGATCCGTCGTCTACGCGGTCACATCGCCAGATCCCGAATCGGTGTCCTCGGATCCTCCCACCAGAGCCGCCACCTCATCTGCGGTGGGCGGCAGGTATGCCTTGCCGCGCGGCTCACCATGGAAACTGAACTCGCCAAGCAAGCCCTCGCCGTCGGCATCGATCACCACGCGCTGGCCGGCCTTCAGCTCGCCGAAGAGGATCTTCTCGCTCATCGCGTCCTCGATCTCGCGCTGGATGGCGCGGCGCAGCGGCCGAGCACCGAGCACGGGATCGTATCCGCGATCCGCAAGCAGCGCCTTGCCTGCTGGGGTCAGGAGGATCTCCATGTCCCTGTCCGCAAGCCGCGCGTTGACCTTGGCGATCATCAGATCGACGATCTCGAGGATCTCGGGCTTCGTAAGCTGCGGGAACACCACGATCTCGTCCACGCGGTTCAGGAACTCGGGGCGGAAGCTGTTCTTCAGCTCCTCGTTCACCTTCGCCTTCATGCGCTCGTAATCGGTGGAGAGTTCGCCGCCGGCCTGGAATCCAGTAATCAGACCCTTCGCGATGTCCTTCGTTCCGAGGTTCGTGGTCATGATGATCACGGTGTTCTTGAAGTCCACCACGCGGCCCTGCGAATCGGTCAGGCGACCTTCCTCGAGGATCTGTAGCAGCGAGTTGAACACATCAGGGTGTGCCTTCTCGATCTCGTCGAAGAGCACCACCGAGAACGGACGGCGGCGCACCTTCTCCGTGAGCTGGCCGCCCTCGTCATATCCCACGTATCCGGGAGGCGAACCGAACAGCCGCGAAACCGTGTGCTTCTCGCCGAACTCGGACATGTCGAGCTGGATGAGCGCATCCTCGTCCCCAAACAGGAACTCGGCGAGCGCCTTCGCCAATTCGGTCTTGCCGACGCCGGTAGGCCCGGCAAAGATGAACGAGCCTCCTGGACGCTTGGGGTCCTTCAGACCGGCGCGAGTGCGGCGGATCGCCTGGGAGAGCACGCGGAGCGCATCCGTCTGGCCGACGACGCGCTTGCGCAGTTCGTCCTCCATCTTCAGCAGCTTCGAGGACTCCTCCTCGGTGAGCTTGAGAACGGGGATGCCTGTGGCCATCGCGAGGACCTCGGCGATCAACTCTTCGTTGACCTCGGAGATCTCATCCGTGCCACCCGAACGCCACTGGCGCTCCTTCTCTGCGCGCTGCTCCACGAGCCTGGACTCTTCATCGCGCAGGCGTGCGGCGCCCTCGAAGTCCTGATCATCGATCGCGGCCTCCTTCTCGCGCTTCGCCTCGGCGATCTTCTCGTCGATCTCCCGCAGTTCGGGCGGGGCCGTCATGCGGCGGATGCGCAGCCGCGCGCCCGCCTCATCGATCAGGTCGATCGCCTTATCCGGCAGGTGCCGGTCCGAGACGTAGCGATCCGCGAGGGTCGCTGCTGCCACCAGTGCGGCGTCGGAAATCGTTACACGGTGGTGAGCCTCGTAGCGGTCCCGCAGGCCCTTCAGGATTTCCAGGGTGTGCTGCACCGAGGGCTCCTGCACCTGGATGGGCTGGAAGCGGCGCTCCAGCGCGGCGTCCTTCTCGATGTGCTTGCGGTACTCGTCAAGCGTTGTCGCGCCGATGGTCTGGAGTTCCCCGCGGGCCAGCATGGGCTTCAGGATCGAGGCCGCGTCGATCGCACCCTCGGCCGCGCCGGCGCCCACCAGGGTGTGGATCTCGTCGATGAAGAGCACGATGTCTCCGCGCGTCCGGATCTCCTTCAGCACCTTCTTCAGGCGCTCCTCGAAGTCACCGCGGTAACGCGAACCCGCCACGAGCGAGCCAAGGTCCAGCGTGTAGAGCTGCTTGTCCTTGAGGGTCTCCGGGACATCTCCGGAGACGATGTCCTGCGCCAGGCCCTCGACCACGGCGGTCTTACCCACTCCGGGCTCGCCGATCAGGACCGGGTTGTTCTTGGTGCGGCGCGAGAGAACCTGCATCACGCGCTCGATTTCCTTCTCACGCCCGATCACCGGATCGAGCTTCAACTCGCGCGCTGCCTGCGTGAGGTTGCGACCGAACTGATCGAGGATCGCGCTGCCCGCAGGAGCGGCCTCGGACGGGCCGCCGGAGGTGACCGGCTCCTTGCCCTGGTAGCCGGAAATCAGGTTCATCACCTGCTGGCGCACCGAGTTCAGGTCCGCGCCGAGCTTCGTCAGGACCTGGGCGGCAACACCCTCACCTTCACGGATGAGGCCGAGCAGGATGTGCTCGGTGCCGATGTAGTTGTGTCCGAGCTGCAGTGCCTCGCGCAGGCAGAGCTCGAGGACCTTCTTGGCGCGCGGCGTGAAGGGGATGTGCTGGCCTTGCGGTGCCTGCTGCCCTTCGCCGATGATCTCGATAACCTGCGTGCGCACAGCATCCTGAGAGATTCCGAGAGATTCGAGTGCCTTCGCGGCAACGCCTTCTCCCTCGTGGATGAGGCCGAGCAGGAGGTGTTCAGTCCCGATGTAGTTGTGGTTGAGCATGCGCGCCTCTTCTTGGGCGAGCACCACTACACGACGGGCACGATCCGTGAACCGTTCAAACATTGCCACTCCTTCTGAAGACGAGGCCAACAGGCGACACTTCGACCGGCGAGCCCGGTTGCCTCTTGCTCCTCACCGATGCTAACGGCGCGAGGGCCTGCGGCATGCCCATGTTCGCCCCCGGCGTGACGCGCAACGCCGCCCCTGCCCGCCCTCACCGCCTCCAGGGTGGTCAAAGTTAGGGGAGAAACGCCGTCGAACGTCCCAAAAACACCCAAA
>JAKDIE010000428.1 GCA_030450655.1 Ruaniaceae bacterium | reverse complement strand
TCGGCCGCGTGGCGAGATCCATCACGGTCTTCTGCCGGATGAACGGTCGCTGCCAGTCGCCCAGGAACGAGATGTACTCGGCCAGGCGCGCTTGGAATGTCGATGCCGCCCCGCCGCCAAAGACCCGGATCACCGGTTGCCCATCCAGATAGCTACCGGCCTCGCTGCTCATCCGCTCGGTCCAGCTCTGGGCCTGATGGATCTTGGTGTACGAGCTCATGATCATCAGGTACATCGTCACGAGGTACACGAGCACGGGAATGAACATGGCCAGTGCGATCCGCCAGTCGACGGCGAAGAGATAGGCCAGTACGGCCAGCGGTGCGACCACGGCGTTTACGGCATCAGGGACGGCGTGCGTGGCGAGGTAATGCAGCGAGAGGGTGTCGTCCTGAATGATCTGCTTCACCTGGCCGGACGTGCGGGCGTCGAACCAGCCGAGCGGAATCCGTGAGAGTTTCGCAAGGAGGCGGCGGCGGATGTCGCGCTCGAAACGGGCATCGACGGCGTGGAGCCAGACGAGGAGGCTGCTGGCCAGCAGCGCGCCGGCGGCCATGAGCCCGGCCGCCCAAAGCCCGACGCTCAGGAGCTCGCCCGAAGGTGCGCCCGAGAGCAGGCGTCGCGCCAGCTCGGTGAGAAGCACATAGGGCGCGAGCTGGAGGAGGCTGACGATTCCCTGCGCGATGCCCGCGAGGATCAGCGTGCTCTTGAGCGGCGCGATGAGTTTTCGACCGGCCTGAGCGCGCCACGTGCCGCGCGATGGGGGAGGAGTCGCCGGCGGCGCGGCCTTGGCGGCCGCGCGATCCTCCGTGCGCATCTTTCCCATCGACTTGCCCTCGATCCAGTACGCCTGGGCGTGGATCTCGGACTTCGGGAATCCGAACTCGTCTCGCAGGCGGACTCGCAGCGGCTTCATCGAGGCGGACTCGCAGGCGAGCCATGCCTTCCAGTTCGACCAGTCGCGCGGCTCGATCGCGGCGGAGAGGGACTCGCCGCCGGCGCGGGGCACCCAGTGGCGGGTCAACCTTGGATGTGAGGGGAAGGGGATCTCGAGGTCTGTCTCGTTGTGGAGCTCCAGGTAAAGCTCGATCGGGATCTCGTGTGGAACGGTCTCCACGATGCCGGCGAGTGCCGGGATGGACGCCGCGTCGCCAACGAGGAGGTAGCCCGCCGGAAGCTCCTCGGGAAGCTCAAACTTGGTGGTGCCGAGGGTCTGCGCCGTGATCGTCCAACCGGGCTGCGCGGTCTGAGCCCAGATAGACGCCGGCCCGGCGGGCTCGTGGAGGACGAAGTCCACCGAGAACGCACCTGTCTCTGGGTTGGCCCGGGAGAGTGTGTAGCCGCGCTGGTACTCGGCGGTACCGCCGTCGGGATCGGGGAACCAGCCGCGAATCCACGCCGTCGGCCCCGAGTTGACCTCCTCGAAGAGGGTCTGCGAGGTCATGTGAATGCGGATGAAATACGGTGTGATCTCTTCTCGGTCCACCACGCTCAGGACGTGGTCCCGTGCACCGAATGCACTCATCATCGCGCCCTGGAAGCCGCGCTTTGCCATGTGTCGCCTCCGCCCTCAAATTAGGTAAGGCCAACATTACGTAATTAGCGTGAAGGGTCCTAGTCGGGCGTTCACTGAACGCCTACGGGCCCTTTGCGTACAGCCGCGGCGCGACCACGTA
>JAKDIE010000427.1 GCA_030450655.1 Ruaniaceae bacterium | reverse complement strand
GCCCAATCAGCCAGCGGGATGATCCGGCGGCTCGAGACCATCGCGATTCGCTTGTGCAGCGACTCGATCAAGAGCAGCGCAAGCAGACGAGTCATGCCGCCGTACTCGCCGGTCTTCGCGTACCGCTCAAGGTGCGGGTAGTAATCAACCTGCCGGTTCTTGGCGCGAACGATCACCGGTGGCAGCCCGAGATCCTGGAGTTGCTTGTTGATCAGAACCCGTCCGATTCGCCCATTGCCGTCAACGAATGGGTGGACTACCTCGAACTCGCAGTGGAACCGGGCGATCGCGTCCAGAAAGTCCGAAGAAGACGAGTCCCGATAGTGCGTCAGCGCGTCCGCGACGAGGCCGGGCGCAAACTCGGGGTTTGCGCCAACGTGCCCACCAACCCGAACCCACTCCCCCGCGCGCCGGAACCTCGCCGCCGCGTCTTCGCGAATCCCAGTCAGAAGCACACCATGCCAGCGAAGAACCAGATCGATCGAGAGCCTCTCATCCGAGCCCATCAGGTCAGCCGTGACCGCCGCGAGATTGCTTGCTTCATGAATCTCGCGCAGTTCGTGGCGGCCGGTTGGCAGGCGCCCTTCGAGGATCCGCTGGGTGTCCTCCAGCGAGAGAGTCGAGTTCTCGATCGCGTTCGACTGCTGCACAGCCTCCGCCACCTCAGCGAGCGCGATCTGCTCCAACGCGCCCGAAGCATCCTCAACCACGGCACGGTACTGGTGCACGAGTTCGTCGATCCGTTCGCGCGTCACCCGATTGATCACGACGCCACTCCCTCCCACATGCATCCAACTTACCGTGAATTCATCTACCAAATAAGGGACATTCACGCATAAGTCCCGCCGTCCGATGCCGTGCGCCACTTCTTGCGCCCCACTTCCCGCCACCGGCGCGGTCACCACGGAGTCTGCCGCCGGCTCGGCGGGCTCATGCGTGTGTGGTAAGTCTGAGGTACCCAAGGCGCCTCTTGGGTACCTCAGACTTACCAGACATGGACTGCCACCATGCGCGCAGCTCCCCATCACGCGCGGCGCACCGCTGGTGACCACGCGCCACCCAACTCTCGTCGTCCTGCGCGCAGACGCAGGACCCAGGCGCAACAGTTGGGTGAGATCCTTGAGCCTGGCTCCCGATGCTTCTATGTGCGTCACGGGGTGAGGGTGCGCCCTCCGAATGTGGCCGCCGGTGCACCTCGGGCCCGGGACGGCCGCGTCCCGGGCCCGAGATGTGTGTGGGCGCGCGAAGTGAAGTGTTCGCAGGTGTTCGTCGGCCTGGATGGCAGCGACGCTGTCCCGCAGGGCGAGCACCAGCGCGCCCTGTGGCGTTCCTGGAGGCGTCTTAGTGCTAGCGGCTGCATCTCGTGACCAAAGGGGCGTCTTTGGTCACCAGATGCAGCCCGTTCTGCCAGGAGGGTGCCGGTGACCGCCACGCGCATGAAAACTGCCACACTCACGGGCGCGCGAAAAGTGGCTGGCTGGGTTGGTGACGCCGGTGAGGCGCCAGTGTCGGGGTGGGGCCGGGTAGCCCCCGCGCGCGGCGGGTTCTGAGTCGATAGTTGAGCTGTGAGATCGCTAAAGGCCGCATAGCGATCCCACACTTCAACTACGGGACGGCAACGGTCGAGTCGAGTCGCTTAACGATCTGTGGCCTCAACTATCTCCCGATAGACGCACAC
>JAKDIE010000105.1 GCA_030450655.1 Ruaniaceae bacterium | reverse complement strand
AGCGGGCCGGAGTTTCCGATGCAGGTGGTGCAGCCGTAGCCCACGAGGTGGAAGCCCAGGGCCTCAAGATCTCCCCACAGTCCGGCGGCGTCGTAGTAGTCCGAGACCACCTTCGAGCCCGGAGCCATCGAGGTCTTCACCCACGGCTTCGCCGTGAGTCCCTTGCGATTGGCGTTGCGGGCCAGAACTGCGGCGGCCATCATCACGGACGGGTTCGAGGTGTTCGTGCACGAGGTGATCGAGGCGATCGCCACGTAGCCGTGGTCGAGTTCGGTCTCGACGCCGCTTTCGAGCGTCACAGGGACGTGCGTGTGCGCGCGAGGAGGAAGTCCGTTCGACGAGGTGTGAGCGGCAGGTTCCACGAAATCGGTCTCGTTATCGAGATTGATGGGATCCGAGGCCGGGAAGGAATCGGCCAACGCGTCGTCGAGCTCAGAGGTCTCAGGGGTGGGAGCGGGACCAGCGTAGGTGGGAAGCACCTCCCGGAATGACTTCTTGGACGCCGAGAGGATCACGCGATCCTGCGGGCGCTTGGGGCCAGCAATCGAGGGCACCACAGTGGATAGATCAAGCTCGAGATACTCGGAGTACACCGCTTCGGAGGCGGGATCATGCCAGAGACCCTGCGTCTTGGCGTACGCCTCGACGAGCGCGAGCTGCTCCTCGGAACGGCCGGTGAGGCGGAGGTAGTTGAGGGTCTCGTCATCGATGGGGAACATGGCCGCCGTCGAACCGAACTCCGGGCTCATGTTTCCGATCGTGGCCCGGTTGGCGAGAGGCACGGAGCCCACGCCGTCGCCGTAGAACTCGACGAACTTGCCCACCACGCCGTGATGCCGCAGCATCTCGGTGATCGTGAGGACCACGTCCGTCGCCGTGGCGCCGGCGGGAATCTCCCCGGAGAGCTTGAAGCCCACCACCTTGGGGATCAGCATCGAGACGGGCTGGCCGAGCATCGCAGCCTCGGCCTCGATGCCGCCCACCCCCCAGCCGAGGACGCCGAGCCCGTTGACCATCGTGGTGTGCGAGTCCGTTCCCACGCAGGTGTCCGGATATGCCACGAGCAGGCCGTCGTCGCTGCGCGTCATCACCACGCGCGCGAGGTATTCGATGTTCACCTGGTGCACGATGCCTGTGCCCGGCGGCACCACCTTGAAGTTGTCGAACGCGGTTTGCCCCCAGCGCAGGAACTGGTAGCGCTCGCCGTTGCGCTGGTACTCGTACTCCACGTTGCGCTCGAACGCGTCGCGGCGGCCGAACACGTCGATCTGCACCGAGTGGTCGATTACCATCTCGGCGGGCGCCAACGGATTGATCTTGGTGGGGTCTCCCCCAAGCTCCGCCACGGCCTCGCGCATCGTGGCGAGGTCAACAACGCAGGGAACTCCCGTGAAGTCCTGCATCACCACGCGCGCGGGGGTGAACTGGATCTCCGTGTCCGGCTCCGCCGCCGGGTCCCAGTTCGCAAGCGCCTCAATGTGCGCCTTCGTCACGTTCTCGCCGTCCTCGGTACGCAGCAGGTTCTCCGCGAGGACCTTCAGCGAGTACGGGAGCTTCGCAAGCCCAGGCACGGCGTCGAGGCGGTTGATTCGGTATGAGGTATCGCCCACCTGAAGGCGATCGACCGACGAAAAACTATCCACGGTGGCACTCCGTTCGCAAACTATCTTGACATCAAGATATCTCGTCCATTGGTCGCTGTCGACCGGACACCCCCAGCCTATTACCGGCGAGCAAGCACCGCGACGCACTCGACGTGATGAGTGTGCTCGAATAGATCCAACGCGGCGAAACTCTCCACGGCGTAGTCTCCAATGAGCGCGGCGAGATCTCGCGCCATCGCCACGGGATCGCACGCCACATACACGATGCGCCGGGCACCACTCCCCGCCAGAGCCCGTGTCACGGTGAGCCCGGCGCCCTCGCGCGGAGGATCAAGGACGACGACGTCCCACTCCCCTTCGAGGGCACGCGGAGTCACGCTGGACTTCCGTAGCGTCACGTTCCTGGTGCGGACATTCTCCCGCGCGTCCTCATGCGCCCGCCGAGTGCCTTCGATCGCGGTCACGTAGCCGGCGCGCTGTGCCAACGGCAGAGTGAACAGGCCGGCGCCTGCATAGAGTTCAAGCACACGTTCGTTCCCGCGCAGAGATGCTCCCTCGATCACGGCGTCAAGCAGTGTGGCGGGCGCCTCGACGTGAGTCTGCCAAAACCCACCCGCATCCAGACGAAAGTGGTACTCCCCCGCGGCACACAGCACGGACTCCGCCACGAATGAGGGGGCAGGCACTGCGGGGGCCAGCCACACGCCGTCGTCCGTATGCAACACTGGCACGCCGTCGCTCGGCAGTACCGCCTTGACCGTGCCCCCGGGCTCTAGCTGCCCAGACCACGCGCCCGAGAACAGGTTCAGTGCATCGATCTCCTGGAGCGCCAGCGGCATCTGTGACACGGCGACGGTCTCGTGCGTGCCCGCCCTCCGCATCGCCAGGCGCCGCTCATCATCCACCACGAAGCTCGCGCGCGTGCGCGTCCCCCCCGTCCCGTCCGAGAACGCCTGCACCTGAATCGTCCCGACGGCGCCACGAACCTCCTCGAGCACGGCGCCACCACCGATGCGTTCGAGTGCATCCGAGATGACGTGTCCCTTCCAGCGCCGCTGCGCTCCGATCTCCACGTGCCCAAGATCCGCACCCCCCACACCGAACTCCTCGGCCTCCGGCCACACGTGCGCAACCCGATCCGGTGATGCGTCACGTACATCGAGTACGCGCGCGAAGGAGAAGCGCTTGGATTCGCGCGTGATCTCCACCTCGACCGTTTCGCCGGGGATGCCGCCGCTCACAAAGTAGACCTTGCCATCGTGGCGACCCACCGCGTAGCCGCCGTGGGCAACGCCGGTTAGCGAGACGATCACTCTGCATCCTCCTCAGGTTGAGACGGGACCAGCACGATCGCCACTCCGTCGAGCCGCGCGAGGCGGATTGCTAGCCGGCGGGTGCGCCAGCCATGAACCAAGTTCGCCCACCAGCCATGGAACTGCGGCACGAGGACGGCGATGAGCTCTTCTGGGCTCGTGCGGCGCAGGTCCCGAACGTAATCGAGAACCGGCACGGCGATCTCGTGTCCGGAAGGCGCCACAATTGTGAGCCGTAGCGGCACCTTCTCGTCCCTCCACTGGCCACGCAATGCGGCAGCCGTGTTGTCATCCACAGGGACGTGCAGCGCTTCCGCGCGTGCGCCACCCATGGCGCCCGCGGCGGCGCTGCGGCGGTTCGCCGCCGCAGTGAGATTACCAACGAGGCCGCGAACGCGCATGCGATCCACAGTCTGTCCCACGAGAGTCAATGATATTGCCGAACCGCTGAAGACGCTGACATCCGGTCGCGAAGGAGGTAGCGTCAATGCGTGCACTTCGTGATCATGGGTTGCGGCCGGGTAGGCGCGTCACTCGCCTCGAACCTTGAGGCCTCAGGCCACTCTGTGGCAGTTATCGACCAGGACGGCGATGCCTTTAGGCGGCTCCCCTCCGATTTTTCCGGGCGCCGGATTACGGGAATCGGCTTCGACCGGGACGCCTTGTCGCAAGCGGGAATCGAGGAAGCCTACGCGTTCGCCGCAGTCTCCTCCGGAGACAACTCGAACATCATCTCCGCGCGGGTCGCCCGCGAGACGTTCGGCGTGGAACGCGTGGTGGCACGCATCTACGATTCGCGCCGCGCGCAGGCGTTTCAGCGTCTCGGTATCACCACGGTCGCCACAGTCCGGTGGACCACGGACCAGTTCTTGCGCCGTCTGCTCCCCAAGGGCATTTCGGTCGATTTCGAGGACTCCTCGGGTGCAGTCAGCATCGCAAGCCTGGACTACAACCCGCGCTGGGTGGGACGCGCCGTGTCCCACTTCGAGACCTACGCACAGTGCCGGGTGGCATTCATCTCGCGTCTCGGTACGGGGTTCGTCCCCACTGCGGACACACAAATCCAAGACGGCGACATTCTCAACGTCGCGGTCGCAACTGCGGGACTATCGGCTGTGCGACGCACCGCCATGCGTACCGGAAGCGAGGTGACCTCGTGAGAATCCTGATCGCTGGCGCAGGATCGGTGGGCATATCGATCGCCCAGGGCCTTCTCGCAAACGGACACGACGTCACCTTGATCGACAAGCTCGCCTCTGCCATGAGAATCTCTTCGGTGCCCGATGCCGAATGGCTCCTCGCGGACGCCTGTGAGATCACCGCCCTCGAAGAAGGCGGTGCCCAAGAAGCCGAGGTCGTCGTGGCGGCAACCGGTGATGACAAGGTGAACCTCGTCGTCTCCCTCCTCGCGAAGACCGAGTTTGCCGTCCCCCAGGTGGTCGCACGCGTGAGCAATCCCAAGAATGAGTGGCTCTTCGACGCGAGTTGGGGCGTCGACGTCTCCGTCTCCACGCCGCGAATCATGACCGCCCTTATCGAAGAGGCCGTGACCGCCGTCGGACTAGCTCAGCCTTCGCCCGATTCGTCCGCCGGAACGTCGTCCTGAGACGGTTCACGGATCATCAACCACGTGAAGAACGCCGCGACCGCGAAAAGGGGCACGCCCATCGCAATACGGACGGTGCCGAGCCAGGCCACGTCGCCCGCCTGGTAGAGCGGCACTTGCGCGAGCAAGCGAGCCGCAAAGACTCCCACCCACAGCCAGGTGGCAGCCACGTGCCGGCTGCGCATCGGGGAATCCTTCTGTGACGTGCCGGTGAATACCTGGACGAGGAGACCGACCAGGGGGCGCCGGACCAGAATCGAGATCAGGCAGCCTGCCAAGTAGAGCGCGTTGACTACGATCCCCCACGCGAAGTAGTCGCGGGCTTCGCCTGAGAGCGCGGCCCACACGAGGCCGATCAGTACTCCGCCAAACCCGGTGAGGGATTGAACGAGGCTGCCGCGCTGCACCAATCGCGCGATCACGAGACCCGCCACGACTACAAGAGAAATGACCAGTGCTACAGGGAGGCTCTGCGAACTCACGTAGGCAACCACGAACACGACCGCCGGCAGTACGGATTCGACGATGCCGCGCACTCCACCCATCGCGGCCATCGCATTGAAATCCTCGGCGACGATCTGGCGTGCGCCTCGCTGCTCCTCCGTCATGGTGCCTCCTCCGGTTGCAGTTCGTAGGCGGGGTTGTGAATCGCACACACGCCGTCTCGTTCCCCAGCCATTCCTGAGGCGATGACGGCGCGCCCCGCGATGAGACCCGTCACATCGAGCCTTCCCGTAAAGACGAGCAATACGCTACCCGTCTCATCCGAGAGACGCACCACCAACTCTGGGTGCGAGGTCGCTGGCGAGTACGTCACAGCGACGATGCGCCCACCCACCGTCACGCGTTCCCGCATCCGCGCACTCTTGATTGGCACGGGCGCGTCACCGAGGGTTCCCCCAGGCAACGCGGTCACGTTAGCGAGTTTCCGTCATCTCAGGGCCGCGGCGAAGCACCCCGAGCGCCGCCTCTTGCGCAGTTGCCTCAGCCACGGGCTCCTGTCCAGGTAGCCGCAGCGGGATCGGCTCGCGGGGCGGCCGTGCCTCGCGTCCGCGGTCCACCACGATGTCGCGAATCAAGGATTCGAGGGGCTCCGCAGCCTTACGGTTCAGTGCGGCCT
>JAKDIE010000426.1 GCA_030450655.1 Ruaniaceae bacterium | reverse complement strand
GTGTTGGATCGGCCTGCGGGGCTGCGCACCACCGCGAGCCCAAACAGCGCGACGAAGGTGGGGCCGCTCCCAGCGCCCGCGAGAAGCAGCGCTCCCGCCACCGCCAGGTCCGAGTTCACGAACTGGAACGAGACGGCCCCCACCGCGAGGATGGGCGCGAACGTGAGACAGCGCGCGTTGAGGCTGAAACGTGCCGGCAGCGCCGCAACGCCAAGCGCCAGGGCCGCCGAGCTCACGCCCATCACTCCGTAGAGGAGGCCCGCCCGCTCGGGGGCTCCGGCGTCGTTCATGGACGAGGTCAAGGACGAGAGGGTCGCGCCGAAGAAGCCGCCGATCCCGAACACGGCGAGAACGAGGATCAACAGTTGTGGGTGGAGGAGTTCCCGGAAGGGAGCTTGGACGACGGCGCCCTCGGCCGGGTGAGTGGCGGAAGCTTTCGGTGTGCGCGCCGTGTGGTGGAGGGCGAAGGCGGTCACGAAGAACAGCGTGAGCGCCCCGGCCGCCCACACGGGGGCCGCTGGCGAGATCAGCGAGCCGATCACGCCCACGATGAAGGGGCCAAAGACGAACACGGCTTCGTCTGCGGCGGATTCGTATGCCATCGCCGTGTTGATCGCCCGTCCGCGCGATTGGATCGGGACAACGCGGGTGACGATCCCGGCGAGGCGTGTACGGGACATCGGGGAGGCCTGCGGCGCGGTGGCACCGATCATGAACGCGATGGCGAGCACGGCGGAATCGGGCGCGGGCGTGTAGACCACCCACGCCATCGCGAAGAGGGCGAGGGAGTTGGCGATTCCGGCCACGAGGAGCACCGGTCTCTGGCCGAAGCGATCTGCGGCCATCCCGAGGAACGCGCCGAACGCTGCGGTGCCGATGCCCACCATCGCGGAGGTCATCCCGCCGAGTTGCAGGGAGCCGCGCGCGGAGACCACGAGGGTGAGCACGCCCACCACAAGCATCGCGAAAGGAAGGCGCGCGATGAGCGCGAGCGGGAAGAAGCTGATACCCGCCTCGCGCACCACGCCGCGTATCGGTTGAGGCGATTCAGTGTCCATAGGCGAGTCCACTCTACGACGAGTTCGCCGAGAAGCACCGAACGGCGCCAGATGGCTCGCACTCGGTAGCCTGGCACCGTGACCATTCACCGCTCGCACCCGTTCGCCCCGCCGCCCGAGAGCCGCGCCCCGGCGCGGCGGCTGCGCGGTCTCCTGCCCTCCCCCGTGAGCATCTGGGCCAGCGAATCGGGGGGCGAACGCGAGGGTTGGACGATCTCGTCGATGCTCATTGCCGACGGCGACCCGGCGCAGTTCATCGCCCTCGTACACGAGGACGCCGAGTGGTGGGATCTCTTCCGCGAGACGGGCCTCGCCGTCGTCAGCATCCTCGGGCAGGGGCAGGGGTGGGTCTCCGAGGTGTTTGCGCGCGCGGCGCCCTCGCCCGGTGGCGTGTTCCGCACGGGCCAGTGGGCGAGCAGCGGCCATGGGCCGCGCCTCGAGGGAGCGGCGGCGTGGGCCGGGGTTCGCCTGCTCGATGCCGAGCCCGAGCACGCGGGGTGGGGCCTGCTCGTGCGTGCCGAGGTGGAGTGGATCGAGATCGCGGATGGGGTGGCGGCGCTGGAGCACCGCGGCGGCCGGTACGTGTAGGCGCCGCGGCGTAGCGCCCGCATCGCGCTTAGA
>JAKDIE010000104.1 GCA_030450655.1 Ruaniaceae bacterium | reverse complement strand
CACAGTGATGATCGCGGCCGAACGGCTGCGTACGAGCGACGGCGGAGAATGGTGACCATGCTGCAAGTCAAGGACGTGACGGTCCGCTACCCGGCGGGCAAGGGCGAGTGGAAGATCGCGGTCGACGACGTCTCCTTCCAGATCGCAGCCGGCGAGACCGTTGCGCTCGTGGGCCCCTCCGGCTGCGGGAAGTCCTCGCTGTTGCGGGCGGTCGCCGGGCTCGAGCCGCTGGCGGGTGGAGACGTGCTGTGGGATGGCGAATCGGTTGCCACGGCGCCCGTCCACAAGCGCGGATTCGGCCTCATGTTTCAGGATGGCCAGCTCTTCGTTCACCAGGACGTGGCGGGCAACGTGGGGTACGGGCTGTTCCGCGAGCCGGCGCCAGCGCGGCGCGCGAAGGTGGCCGCGATGCTCGATCTCGTGGGCCTCGCGGGGTACGGCGCGCGGCGTGTGGAGACGCTCTCGGGGGGCGAGCGGCAGCGCGTGGCGCTCGCGCGCTCCTTGGCGCCCGGCCCGCGGATGCTGATGTTGGACGAGCCGCTCTCGTCGCTGGACCGGGCGATGCGGGAGCACTTGGTGGTCGAGATGCGCGAGATCCTCGTGGGGACCACCGCCCTCTACGTGACGCACGATCAGGGGGAGGCGCGCGCGATCGCCGATCGCATCGGCGTGATGATGGACGGGCGGCTCATTCAGCTCGCGGCGCCGGAGGAGCTGTGGGAGAACCCAGCCACAGCGGAGGTTGCAGCGTTCCTCTCAACGGAATCATCGCCGTCGGCCTGAATATCCTTCCCGCAGGGGTGGGTAGTTCCCAGATGCTCCGCCCGGAGCGCATGCGAATCGCAGGATCCGGCCGCCGGAGCGCGCGCCGATATCGGTGACCACACTCACAATTTGTCAAGATTGTATAACGATTCCGTAACGATCCCGCCCGCTCGTCAACCGGGACTATTGCGCGCCCTGGTGGGGAAAGGTCGGGGAATTGGCGGAGTTCTGGGGAATGCGGAGACTGGACAGCTTTGGCATGCTGTCAGCTACGCCGCGCGTGTCAGCGGCAGTAACGATACGAAACGAACCCCGACGGCGCTCGCGCCACACACCTAAGGATTATGTGCACGCAATAGAAGTTAAAAATGTTTACAAGGTGTTCGGGCGAGACCCTAAAGATGTTGTCAAGAAGCTGAAGCAAGGCGCGAGCCGAGACGAGTTCACCCCGCAGTCAACAGCCGCCGTCATCGATGCCTCCTTCACCGTGGACGAGGGCGAGATCTTCGTGGTCATGGGCCTGTCCGGCTCAGGGAAGTCCACGTTGATCCGCATGCTCAACGGGTTGCTGTCCATCACGGACGGGGCGATCCGGGTGGGTGGCGATGACATCGCCCAGATGAAGGCGAAGCCGTTGCGGGCACTCCGCCAGCAGCGCATCTCCATGGTCTTCCAGCATTTTGCGTTGCTGCCGCACCGCACCGTGGGCGATAACGTCGCCTACCCCTTGGAGATTCAGGGGGTGCCGCTGGAGACGCGGCGCGAACGCGCGCTCGAAATGCTCGAGCTCACCGGCCTCACCGGTTGGGAGGATAGCTACCCGCACGAACTCTCGGGCGGGATGAAGCAGCGCGTGGGTATCGCACGCGCGCTCACCTCGGACGCGGACATCATGCTGATGGATGAGGCTTTCTCCGCGCTGGATCCGCTGATCCGCAAGGACATGCAGCGCCAACTCGTGGAGATCCAGGCGCGCCTGAAGAAGACGATCGTCTTCATCACCCACGATCTGAACGAGGCCATGTACCTCGGTGATCGCATCGCAGTGATGCGCGATGGCAGCATCGATCAGATTGGCACCGCCGAGGAGATCCTCACGAACCCGGCGAACGATTACGTTGCGAAGTTCATTTCGGATGTAGATCGCACCCGTGTCATCACGGTGGGCGCGATCATGCAGGAGGCCGAGCCTCTCATCGTGTCCACGGACGGTCCCCACGTGGCATTGCGCAAACTGGATCTGGCGCAACGCGCCGGCGCCTACGTAGTTGAGCGCAACACGCGCAAGTTGCTGGGCTCCGTGCGCGCCGCGGACATCAGCGGTAAGGACGGCTCACTCGAGCCATTCATTCGCCCGGACAACTCGGCGATCACTGCGGACACGCCGCTAGCGGGCGCGTTCGCAGCATCCGTTGACGCCGAACTGCCGCTGGCGATCGTTGACGACGAGGGCGTGCTCGAGGGCGTCATCTCGCACATCTCGATCCTCGCAGCGCTCGCCGAGGCGGCCACTCAGGACGGAGACCTGCCCCTGCTTGACGGGGTGGATGTCTCCGACGGCGAATCGGCTACGTCAGGCGAAGCGGCCACGTCAGTCGAATCGACCACCGCAAGCGAAGCAGTCACCGCAGAGGAAGGGGCACTCTGATGGACCAGATCCTCAACTTCCGCATCCCCTTCGGCGCATGGGTCGCCGAGATCATCAACTGGATGACCGTCGCCTGGAAGGCGTTCTTCGACTGGGTGCAGGCTCTGATCGACTGGATGGACGGAGCCATCTCGGGCGCGCTGGCTGATCCCCCGATCTGGTTCGCGATCGTCGCAGGCTTCGCGATCGGCTTCCTAATTCGCCGGTGGATCGGCGCCGCGATTGGCGCGGTCCTCTTCGCGGGAATCGTGCTGTTCGCCGGGCCGATGACCCCCCCGATCCTGTTACTGGCAGCGCTCGCATACGCCGCAAAGGGATGGAAGCTTGGCCTCGGCGCCGTGCTCGGATTCCTGTTCATCATCGGCGTGAATCAGTGGAGCAACTCCCTGGACACGCTGAGTCTCGTGATCGTGGCCTCGGTGATCGCTATCCTCATCGGGGTCCCGCTCGGCATCTGGGCGTCCAAGTCGGCTCCCACGTCACGGATCGTGCGCCCCATTCTCGACTTCCTGCAGACGATGCCAGCCCTCGCGTACCTGGTGCCATTCGTGGTGCTCTTCCGCGTCGGCGTGGTCCCCGCGATCGTCGCAACGATCCTCTTCTCCCTGCCTCCCGCAGTGCGGTTGACGGAGCTCGGGATCAGGGGTGTCGATACGGAGGTTGTGGAGGCCGGTCACGCGTTTGGTGCAACACCGTTCCGCATCCTGCGCCAGATTCAACTGCCGCTGGCCCGCCCCACGATCATGGCGGGCGTCAACCAGGTCATCATGTTGGCCCTCTCGATGGTTGTCATCGCCGGAATGGTCGGTGCGGGCGGGCTAGGAAACGAGGTCGTGCAAGCACTTCAGCGCGTGCGCGTCGGGCAAGGCTTCGAAGCCGGCCTGTCCGTCGTCATCCTCGCGATCTATCTCGATCGCGTCACCGCGGCGTTCGGAAATGGCCGTAGCGCCGGCGCAGCCATGGCCTGAGGCCCCTCACATCACTCCCCTCACATAGATAACTAGTTGTTCCGCGAACGGAAGGAAACACAATGAAGACACTCAAGCGGACTGTTGCACTCGCTCTCGGCGCCACACTGGCGCTGGCGGCCTGCTCGAACGGCGGCGAGGAGCCGACGGTTGAGCCCACGGGTGCCGAAGAGGAAACGAACGACGCCGGCACGTCCGAGGGCGGCGATCTCACGATCGGCGTTCCCGCCGGATGGGACGAGGCGGTCGCCGTCTCGAACCTGTGGGCCGTGCACCTCGAGGAGCAGGGCTACAACGTGACCCTGATGGACGCCGATATCGGCATCCTCTTCCAGGCCCTCTCGGACGGGGATGTGGACGTCATGCTCGACGCGTGGCTACCCCTTACCCACGCGGAGTACTGGGAGAACTACGGCGACCAGCTCGAGGATCTCGGTTACTGGTACGACGACGCCGCGCTCACCATCGCGGTGAACGCGGACTCCCCGATCACCTCGCTTGAGGAACTCGCGGATAACGCGGCCCTCTTCAACAACGAGATCATCGGCATTGACCCCGGAGCGGGACTGACCGATATCACCCAGAACCAGGTCATTCCGACGTATGGGCTCGAGGGCATGGACTTCGTCATCTCCTCGACAGCCGCGATGCTCGCAACCCTCGATGGTGCGCAGCGAAACGGCGAGAACATCGTGGTCACCTTGTGGACCCCGCACTGGGCATACGGCGCGTACGATATCCGCAACCTCGAGGACCCGGAGGGCGCGCTCGGTGACGCCGAGTACGTCCACTCCGTGGCGCGCCTCGGATTCGCGCAGGACTTCCCGGAGCTCGCCGAGCGCCTGGGCGCGTTCACGATGACCGATGAGGATCTCTCGACCCTCGAGAACCTCATGCTCAACGAGAACCCGGAGCGTGACTACCGGGAGTCTGCGGCCGAATGGCTTGAGCAGAACGCTGGCTTCTTCGAGACGTTCTAGCCTCGAACGAGCAGTCGTGGGGGGGGGGCGCGGGGGCCCGGGGGCGCCCCCACGCTGTCGTTACTGTGCGATTTCCGCGCGCGAGCGCACCGGCCCGCCCGGCAATCGCACCCGAAGCCACGCTCGGTTGGCCCGGCGCGGAGCCCATCTGCGGCACGGGCCGGTTACCCTAGGGGCATGACGAGCTCACGCTTTGGGTTGCCCACCACGGGCAAGGGAGATCTTGCGGACGCGATCGCAAACGCCAAGTTCGTGCACGTGCGCATGCGCGCCGGGTACAACCAGGACGATGTAGATAACTACCTCGACGAGCTCGAGGAACTGATCCGCGTGGGGGCCTCCCTCCAGGAGATCAAGGGCTCCATCGATGCCGCACTGTTCAACACCACGCGGGTGGTTGTTGGGTATGACGTGGACGACGTCGACGAGTTCCTCGACGAGGTTGTTGCCGCCGCCGCCGCAGTAGAGCCGAGCCCACTCGACCTACTCGCTGCGCACTACGCCGCCGAGGCCCCGGCCCCGCGGACGGCGAACCATTACGACTTCTCGGCGCCCGCGCCACCCGTGCCGCCGCTCGCGGAGGTTCTCTCCGGGAACTCCCCGGCCGCGCCCGCGGACGAGGGCGAGCGCCCGCTCACGCGCCGCGAGCTGCGCCGCCGCCGCGAAGAGGCCGCCGCAAGAGAGGCCGCCGAGGCCGCCGCCGAGGACTAGAGGCGCACTCACCCCCGGTCACCGCGCGAACCGATCGCCACCGTGCGGACCGTTCGTCACCTCGCGCACCCCCAACTCTCGTCATTCTGCGCGGAGGGCGTAGCCCGCAGTCGCAGAACCCAGGCCCAGGATCCTCACCCCACCGGGGCGTCCTGGATCCCGCGACTTCGCGCGGGATGACGAAAGACTGGCGACCGCACCGCGCACGGGGCTACATGCGTCTTCGGCCTGGATGCCTGTGAACCGGGCCCGCTACGCGAGCAACACCGCCCCCTGGGGCGTCCCGGGGGGCTTCGCAGGGGCTTGTGGCTGCAGATGGTGACTAAAGGGGCGTCTTTGGTCATGAGATGCAACCCGTTCTGTCAGGAGGGTGCCAGCAACGGGCGTTCGATCGTGATCGTGGCAGTTTTCGTACGATCCGAGTGGCCGAAGGGCTGATCGTGGCACGAAACGTCAGAATAATGACGTTCTGTGCCACACAGATGACCCCAGGGCCTCGGACCGAACGAAAACTGCCACGCTCACGTGCTCACGCAGTAAAACGGACGGCGCGGCCACGAAAGGGAGCGAGAACCGCCTCACCATGGGTCCAGAT
>JAKDIE010000103.1 GCA_030450655.1 Ruaniaceae bacterium | reverse complement strand
CCACGGCACGTGCTTGCGCAGTTCGCGCACGCCCTTCGTCTCGTCCTCGAAGTGCTGGGCCATCAGCGCGGCATGCCGCACCATCGCCGCAGCCACCTCCCGCAGCCCGGGCCGCACGCGTTCGGTTCGCCCGTGGAAGGCGGAGACCACGTCCGTGAACAGCCACGGCCGCCCCTGGCACCCGCGCCCGATCACCACGCCGTCGCACCCAGTGCGCTCCATCATGGCGAGCGCGTCCTCGGCGGACCAGATATCCCCGTTCCCGAGCACGGGGATCTCCCCCAGCTCGTTCTTCAGCCGCGAGATTGCCTCCCACCGCGCATCACCCGAGTAGTGCTGCGCCGCGGTGCGCGCGTGCAGTGCCACGGCGGCCGCTCCAGCGTTCTTCGCCAGCCGCCCCGCGTCCAGGTACGTCATGTGCTGGTCATCGATCCCCATGCGCATCTTCACCGTGACGGGCACGTCCCCCGCGGCCGCGACCGCGCGGGTCACGATCGCCGCGAACAGATCCCGTTTCCACGGCAGGGCCGCTCCCCCGCCCTTGCGGGTCACCTTCGGCGCCGGGCACCCGAAGTTCAGGTCAATGTGATCGGCTCGCTCCTCGCCCACCAGAATCCGCACGGCCGCCGCTACCGTGGCCGGGTCCACCCCGTACAGCTGGATCGAGCGCACGGGATCGCCGTCGTCGGGCTGAATCATGCGCATCGTGACCGGGGTGCGCTCCACGAGCGCCCGGGACGTGATCATCTCCGTGACATACAGGCCCGACGGCGCAACGAGCTCGCCGCCTCCGGCCGGCGCCACGTCCCCCGCGCGCAACGCCGCCTCGCCGGACTCGCGGCAGAGCCGGCGGAACGGCGGATTCGTCACCCCGGCCATGGGCGCCAGCACCACGGGAGTGCCAAGCCGCACGTTTCCGAACCTCATGCGGCCACCTCCGCCCGGCTCGCCGGTACGAGGGAGGCCGCCAGCGCCGTGGTGAACGGAATTGCCAGAATCAGGCCGATCGACGCCACGAGGGTGCGCACGATCTCCTCGGAGATCTCAGTGAGGAGTAGGAAATCGAGCACCGTGGTGTCGTACGTGAGCGCGATGAGCAGCAGCCCGAGCGCGCCACCCACGTACGCGAACGCAAGGGTGTAGATGGTGGAGGCGATGTGATCGCGCCCAATCCGCATGCCACCGGTGAAGAGGCGCGCCCGCGAGAGCGAGGGGTTCGCGGCGTGCAGCTCCCACACGGACGAGGCCTGCGTGATCGTCACGTCGTTGAGGGCGCCGAGCGCCGAGATCACGAGCCCGCACAGCAGCAGGTGGCGGAGGTTGAGGCCTGGGAACACGGAGATCGCGATGAGCGATTCCTCGGTCTGGGCGCCCGTGAGGTGCGTCCAGTCGAGTGCCCCTGCCCCCAGCACCACAGTGATGGCCACTCCGGCGAACGTGCCGATCACCGCCGTCGTCGTACGAATCGAGATTCCATGTGCCAGGTACACGGCCAGGAACAGCATTGCGGCGCTGCCCACCAGCACCACGAGAAGCGGGGAGGTGCCCATCATGATTGCGGGCAGGATGAACGCGAAGATCACGCCGAGGCACGCCACGAGCCCGCCCACCGCGGCGAGGCCTTTGAAGTGTGCGACGGCGAACACCACCAGCAGGTAGAGCACCGTGAGTGCGGCCATGGGCAGTTCGCGGTGGAAGTCCCAGAACACGTAGGGACTGCCGCCCTCCATCGCGTCCGGGTTGAACAGGACGAGGATCCGATCGCCCACGTCCATGCCGTTCGCGAGGATCTCGCCGGGCACGAGGATCGGGACGGTCTCGCCCTGGCCAACGCCCGTGACGAGTTCCGCCGTGACGTCCGCGCCGAGCGCCGCGTCCACGCTCTCGCCCCCGCCGATCGGTTCGATTCCGCGCACGATCGCGGTCTGGAGTTCGTAGCCGTTTCCGAGCCGCTCAAACTGCCCCACGGGCGTCTCGCCGCGCGGCCAGAGCAGGAACATCCCGATCACGGTTGCGATGGCGAGCGGAACCGTCACCAGGGCGAGGATGAGCCGCACCCGCCGCCGCTCGGCAGCGGGCAGCGCGATGGTCTCGCCGTGGCCGTGCAATCAGCAGCCCGCGAGGCGCTCGGCCAGGTAGCTGCGCACGCCCTCGAGCGGCACGCGCTCCTGGGTCATCGTGTCCCGGTCCCGGATCGTCACGGCCTGATCCTCGAGCGAATCGAAGTCCACGGTGCCGCAGTACGGGGTGCCGATCTCGTCCTGGCGGCGGTAGCGGCGGCCCACCGCGCCGGCGTCGTCGAAGTCCACGTTCCAGAACCCGCGCAGCTCGGCCGCGAGGTTCCGGGCCATCGGCGAGAGCTCGGCCGAGCGCGAGAGCGGCAGCACGGCGGCCTTCACCGGCGCCAGGCGCGGGTCCAGCTTCAGGACCGTGCGCACGTCCACGCCGCCCTTCGTGTTGGGCGCCTCGTCCTCGCGGTACGCGTCCACCAAGAACGCCATCAGCGAGCGAGTCAGCCCGGCCGCGGGCTCGATCACGTACGGCACCCAGCGCTCGTTCTTGGTCTGATCGAAGTAGCTGAGGTCCTTGCCCGAGTGCTCGGCGTGCGTGGACAGGTCGAAGTCCGTGCGGTTCGCGACGCCCTCAAGCTCGCCCCATTCGGAGCCCTGGAAGCCGAACCGGTACTCGATGTCCACGGTGCGCTTGGAGTAGTGGGAGAGCTTCTCGGTGGGGTGCTCGAAGTGCCGGAGGTTCGCCCGGTCAATGCCGAGGCCCACATACCAGTTGGTGCGGTACTCGAGCCAGTACTCGTGCCACTCCTCGTCTGTGCCGGGCTCCACGAAGAACTCCATCTCCATCTGCTCGAACTCGCGGGTGCGGAAGATGAAATTGCCGGGGGTGATCTCGTTGCGGAACGACTTGCCCACCTGGCCGATTCCGAACGGCGGCTTCTTGCGCGCCGAGGTCATCACGTTTGCGAAGTTCACGAAGATGCCCTGCGCCGTCTCGGGGCGCAGGTAGTGCAGGCCGGACTCGTCCTCGGTCACGCCGAGGTAGGTCTTCAGCAGTCCATTGAACATCCGCGGCTCGGTCCACTGGCCGCGCGTGCCACAGTTCTCGCACGCCACTTCGGCGAGCCCGCCGTTGGCGGGGCGGCCCTTGCGCTCCTCGAACTCCTCCAGCAGCGTGTCCTCGCGGAATCGCTTGTGGCATGACAGGCACTCGACGAGCGGATCAACGAACGCCTTAAGGTGGCCGGAGGCCTCCCACACCTGGGTGGGCAGGATCACGGACGAATCAAGGCCGACGACGTCGTCCCGGCCCGTGACCATCGACCTCCACCATGCCTTCTTGATGTTCTCTTTAAGCTCGACGCCGAGGGGCCCGTAGTCCCACGCGGAGCGGGTACCACCGTAGATCTCACCGCAGGGGTAGACGAATCCGCGGCGCTTGGCGAGCGCGATGACCTTGTCCAGTGCAGACGACAATTCGGTGGTTCCTTCTCTCGTGAGGCCGCACCTGGCTGGCGCGGCGGCCGCGCGTATCGCGGCCCATCCAGGCTACCCGTTTCGCACCGCAAGCAACGAAAGGCGCTATCTGACAGACGGGGCTACACTGTGGCAAAACCTGGAAGGGGTGAGTGGGTGCAGCGCATGACTCGGCAGAAGGCTGCGGTCCGGTCGATCCTGGACGAGATCGACGGCTTCAATTCTGCACAGCAGATTCACGAGCTGCTCGCCGCAAAGGGCGATCGCGTGGGCCTGGCCACCGTGTACCGAAACCTCCAGCAGCTCGCCGAGTCCGGCGATGTGGACGTGCTGCGAATGGGCGACGAGAACGTCTACCGCGCCTGCGAGCCTCACCATCACCACCACATCGTGTGCCGCGCGTGCGGGCGCACCGCAGAACTCACAGGCGACGAGGTGGACGACTGGCTTCGCACCGTCACCGCCCGGCACGGATTCACAATGAACGATCACAGCCTCGAACTCGTGGGTGTGTGCACCGAGTGCGCGAAGGAGCACGCCAAATGATGGACTTCATCCACAATGGACCGTTCGTGGGGGTCTACCTCACCCTCCTGTTCATCGTGTTCTGCCGCGCGCAAGGCACGTACTGGCTCGGACGGTGGGGCGCCAAGCTTGCGGTGGATCGCGTTAAGCCGAAAGGAGCATTCGGCCAACGGATGCTCGGGTGGCTCGATTCCTCGGCCACAGACACGGGAATTCGCTCCATCCACAAGTGGGGTCTCGTGGTCCTCCCGTTCTCGTTCCTCACCGTGGGGTTCCAGACCGTTGTGAACGCCGGAGCCGGTCTGCTCCGGATTCCGTGGTGGAAGTACACCTCCGCGATGTTCTTAGGGTGCATGGCCTGGGCGCTGATCTACTCCACCATCGGGTTTGCCGTGTGGGGTGCGGCGCTGGCCGCCGCGGCCGGCTCCCCGTGGGGCATCGCGGCGATGGTGGCGCTCGCGGGCGTCATCGCCGCCACGATGTGGGTCTCGCGCCGCCGGCGCCGGCTGGACGTGGAGCCACTGCCCGCGGATCTCGCGCTACCCGTGATCGAGCGCAGCGACTCGTAGGCCCGCCCCGATCTGGACCCTGCGCTACCAACCCGTGGGCAGCGGGCGGCCCTCCTGGAAGCCGGCGGCGGTCTGAATCCCCACGATCGCCCGATCCGCGAACTCGGCAAGGCTGCGCGCACCCGCATAGGTGCAGGCCGAGCGCACGCCAGAGGTGATCTCGTCGATCAGATCCTCCACCCCCGGCCGCGCCGGGTCGAGGTACATGCGGGAGGACGAGATCCCTTCCTCATACAGCGACTTGCGCGCGCGCTCGAAGGAGCCGCTGTGTGCCGTCCGTGCGGCGACCGCGCGCGCGGACGCCATCCCGAAGCTCTCCTTGTAGAGCCGCCCATCGCCGTCCCGGTGCAAGTCGCCGGGAGACTCGTGTGTGCCAGCAAACCAGGATCCGATCATCACCTGGCTGGCACCCGCAGCGATCGCGAGGGCAACATCCCTAGGGTGGCGGACTCCGCCGTCGGCCCATACATGCTTACCCAGAGCGCGGGCCGCGGCAACGGTCTCCAAGACAGCGGAGAACTGGGGGCGTCCGACCCCGGTCTGCATGCGCGTGGTGCACATGGCGCCGGGGCCCACGCCAACCTTGACGATATCCGCCCCGGCAGCGATCAATTCCTCGGCTCCGGCGGCGGTCACCACGTTCCCCGCGGCGACCGGCACCCGCGGGTTGAGGGCGCGCACAATCTGCAACGTCTCGATCATCTTGGCCTGGTGCCCGTGGGCCGTATCGACCACGAGCGTGTCAACCCCGGCGTCGAGGAGTGCCTGCGCCTTCGCCTCCACATCGCCGTTGATTCCCACGGCGGCACCCACCCGGAGCGCGCCTTGCGAGTCGCTGCTGGGCAGGTACACGCTCGAGCGCACCAAACCCTTCCGGGTGATGAGTCCCACCAGCGTTCCGCCCTCCACGATCGGAGCGAGGTGGAGGCGCCGCGCATCCAATTCCTCGTACAGGGCTTTGAGGGAATCTGCGCTGCCGTCGATTCGCGCCGCATCGAACACCACCGGGTTGGGCGTCATCACCTGAGAGACCTGTGCGTACTGGTCCACGCCCGCGCAGTCGCGGCTCGTCACGATGCCAACCG
>JAKDIE010000425.1 GCA_030450655.1 Ruaniaceae bacterium | reverse complement strand
CAGCAAGGCGTCAACGAAGCCTTCGGCGTCGAACGGAGCGAGATCGTCCGGCCCTTCGCCGAGGCCCACGAACTTCACCGGAACGCCGAGTTCACGCTGCACCGCAACCACGATTCCGCCCTTCGCGGAGCCGTCCAGCTTGGTCAGAACGATGCCCGTCAGGCCGACGACGTCCGCGAAGACCTGCGCTTGCCGCATTCCGTTCTGGCCGGTGGTGGCATCGAGCACGAGGAGCACCTCGCGCACCGGGGCCGTGCGGCCCATCACGCGCGCAACCTTGCCGAGTTCGTCCATGAGATCGGTCTTGTTTTGCAGGCGCCCGGCGGTGTCCACCAGGACCACGTCAACGCCTTGCGCGATGCCCTGCTTGACGGCATCGAAGGCCACGGAGGCCGGGTCTGCACCCTCAACCTCGGAGCGGACCACGGGCACGCCCACGCGTTCACCCCAGGTGGTGAGCTGCTCGGCGGCGGCGGCACGGAAGGTATCCGCGGCACCGAGGAGGACAGTGCGGTCACTGGCCACGAGCGCACGAGCCAGCTTTCCCACGGTGGTGGTCTTGCCAGTGCCATTGACGCCCACGACCAGGATGGTGGCTGGGTGGGCGGCGCCGTCGTCCGAAATCCCTGGAGCCGTGTCGAGGCTGCGATCCATACTCGGATCAACGAGTGTGAGGAGTTCGCGGCGCAGGATCGCGCGGACCTCGGCGGGATCCGAGGTGTCCAGCACCTTGGATTCGCGGCGCAAAGTGTCCATGAGTTCGGTGGTGGGGCCGAGGCCGAGATCCGCCATGAGGAGGGTCTCTTCAAACTCTTCCCAATCCTCCTCGCTCAACTTTCCGCGCGAGAGGACGGCCAGGAGCGCATTGCCTATAGCGCCGGAGGAGGCGAGGCGGGCGCGCAGGCGCACCCAACGCGAACCGAGAGCCTCAGGGCGTTCGATCGTGACGACCGGTGCCTGGACGGGCTCGGGCTCGGACTCGGCCACGGGGGCGTCGTCGGGCTCAGGTTCAGGGACAGGCTCATCACCGCGCGCGGGTGCCGCGTCGATGACCGTGGAGCTTGGCGGATCCTGGCGGCGGTGCGTTGCGACGTACGCGAACGCAATGACGGCGGCGATTGCCAGGATCGCGAGGAGGATCCAGACAATGTAGAGGGGGTCGAAACCGATTCCAGAATCCATGTTTACCTCCGGACCAGTGCTTCGAGGTCTTCGAGAGTGGTGTATCCCGAGCCGGGCTCGGCGTCCTCCATGAGATCAGTCAGGGAGAGGTCCACGGGCTCGGCATCGGCAACGTCGGTTCCGCGGGCGGCGAACGCTTCGCGCGTCCACGGCAGCCAGCCTTCCTCCGGGCGGTGCGAGCGCAGCAATATGACGAAGATGCCGAAGGCGGCAAGAAGGGCAACGATCATCAGAAAGGATCCAGGATTCACGCCTTCAAGTATGAGCGCCTCCCGGCGGAATCCCTATGAGGAACGCCACTCGCGGCGAGAAGGTGCGCGAACTCACGCCGACTCGGCGAACGCGCGGCGTGATTGTCGCGGGGGTTCTTTGCCTGGATGGCAGCGATCCTGGCCCGCGGGGTCCGTGTCACCGCGCCCCGGGGGTGTCTCGAGGGCTTGCGGCTGCATATGGTGACTAAAGAGCCGTCTTTGGTCACGAGATGCAACCCGTTCTTCGAAAGTGAGG
>JAKDIE010000102.1 GCA_030450655.1 Ruaniaceae bacterium | reverse complement strand
TGCCGGTCTTCGACGGCATTGGGCGCGTACCCCCCCCTAGTACGGCGGGTACGCAGTAGCCCAGCGAGGGTTGACCGGCGCCTGCTTCGGCGTTCCGGCCTGATTCTCGCGCAGCGTCAGTGCAAGATCGCGCGCCAGCGTGTCCATCACCCAGCCGAGTTCGAGCCTGCTGACCAGTTCGATCGGGAAAGCGTCTACTCCGTGCACCGCTCCCAGGAAGGCGCCGGCAATCGCGGCGACCGAATCGCCGTCGGGAGCCCACGCTGCGAACTCGAGCGCCTCCATGACCGTGTCCGCGTCGGGGAAGCTCAGCGCAACATAGAGTCCCCCACAAAGCGCGGAGGCAGCGGACCGATCGGGCGCGAGCTTCTTCAGCACATCCGGTACACAGGGCGTGGTGGCGACGATCTCCGGCAGTTTCTGCGCCAGGAACGTCCATCCCGGGCTGTCGCCCTCGAGCCCCCGAGGCTTCACGAGGCGCCCCGGCATCGCGTCCGAGTCGAGGCATGCGCGCAGATTCGTGACGGCGATGGGCGCGTTGCCGTCGACGCGGGAGTGAGTGAGAGACGCGGCACAGTATGCGTAGTCCTCGGTCGTCTCGACCGTGACGGTCCTCCATGCGGCGATCGGGAGAACGCGAAGCAGCCCCTGGCATCCCGAGCTCTGGATCGGAGCGCCGGCGAGTAGTGATTTCACGGTCGACGGCGATGTCCCCCGCCGTTCCTTCATTGCCGGGACTCTGCTGAGCCACCCGTCGGGCCATCCGACACCGCCGGGAGAGATCACCTCTCCCTCGCGCTGCGAGTACCAGCGCGAGTGCGTCTTCAGCTTCTCGGGCTGGTAGCCCTGGACGGCAGCCCAGCGCAGGTACGCCTCCTTGAACATCCAGACCTGATTCTGCTGCCCTTCGCGCTGAAGCCGTCCGTCGGCGCGGATGAGGGCCTCCATCGTGAATGCGGCGAGCTGGCTCGCGGCTCCGGCAAGGAGCGGGCCAGAGGCGGGGATCTCACTCGCTTTCGAGCCGATCGCGTCCCCCATCGCCAGGCCGATCATCAGGCCGCGCACGCTCGCCTCCCACGTTGCCGCACCGTTGATTGCGTGGGTCGCGCCGCTCATGCCAAGAGTCCTTTCGATTCGATGCGCGTCAGCGCCGTCCGAAACCCGCCATTGGGATGCGCCGCAGGGAGCACGCCGCACACCGCCAACGTTGCCACATCCCGCGGCACGCCACGCAGCATCGAGTACGCGATCCCCACCGTGGGAGTGCGGGAGTGCGCCGCCACGCACTGCAGGAGTACCGTCTTTCCCTCGTCCCGGAGCGCCGCGATGGTCCGCGCGGCATCCACCAGCACGTAGTCGAGGTTCGGATTTTCCGCGGGGTCAGGCTCGTCCATGATGCGAAATCCGATGTGCTCAACATGCTCCGGCACCTGCCGCGTGCCCGTGAGGCAGAGGCTCACGACGGCGTCCACACCGGCCGGGAGATCATCGAGAGCCGTGGCACTGGCCAGCCACACGCCGTCGTCGTGCGGATGCTGCGCGAGCGCGGGCCTGCCGTACTGGAGCGACACATAATCGATGTGCGCCACGTTCGGCCAGCCGTACTTTCCTTCGCGGCCGCCGCGGGCGGTCAGGAAGGCGAGCCGTTCGAGATCGCGGGATGTCAGGCCCGGCCAGCCGTGCAGGATCCGCCGCCATTGGGCGGGGACGGCGCTCATCCCCCAGCGCGCTCCGAGGAGCGCCCCGGCGATCGCCGCGACCGTGTCCGTGTCATGGCCGATCCGGATGGCGGTGGAGAGCGCGTCCGTGAGGTGGGCGGAAGGGAACGGGCCCTCGGGCACCGGGGTGTGGACGATCGCGGACCACGCCGCCTGCAGCGCGCCCACGGACCACCCGTTCTGCCTGAACGTGCCTGGCTCGTTGCCCTCGGCTTCCTGAAGGACGGCACGCCACTCCGGCGCGTTCGGCGCCCAGTGCGCGATGTCCTCGAAGTTCGGGAACTGGCCCGCCAGTACAGCGTGCCGGATCATCAAGCACCACACCGCGCAGGCCTCTTGGGCTTCGGCTTGGTAGTGGGTCAGCGAGCTGACCGCCATCGCGGCTTCGACCAATGCCTCCGGATCGTGGAGGTGGGCGAGCGCCACCGGACCGGTGCGCATGAGGGAGCCGTTGCCCGCGCTTCGCCCCTGCCGCTGGTGAACCTCACGGGACGCAGCGATCATCCCTGCTGCCGTGGGCGTCGCGGCAGCCCGCGAGAGCACGGCTCCGGTTTGGACGCCCACGTCCGCCGGCCCTGCGGCGTACCACTCTCGGAATCCCGCGGCAATCCGGTCGAGCGCCTCGGGTGTTCGCAGGTCCGCGCCGGTTGCCGCTACCTGGGCGATCGCGGCCGCTTGGTCGGTATCATCCGTCCATTGGCCGGGGGCAAAGTTGCCGAGCCCGCCGCCCTTCATCACCGGGACGAGATGCTGTGGCGGGTAGGTGAACTCGTATCCCGCCCCGAGAGCATCGCCCGCCGCGGCGGCGATGAGGACCCCGCACGCGCGGTCGAGCTGCGCGGATGTGAGGTTCAGCAAACCATATTCTATGCTCTGTGCATAACTGTTCATGTGCTCAAAGTACCATCACATGGTGCATCTTGCAATGCCGATCTTTTTCGGGGAGCATAGACTTTGGAACCAGCGGAAGCGAGCGCTACATGAGCACCTCAGATCGGGGCACTTCTCCCAAGAGTGGCGACATCGACCTTGGGCGGAGGATTGCGGCACGGCGCGAGGAGCTGGGCCTCAGCCGCAAGGAGCTCGCCGAGGCCACGCATCTCTCCTACCCGTACGTGGCGCAGATCGAGACCGGATACCGGCTCCCGTCCACGCGGCATCAAGGCAGTCTCTCCCGCGTCTTGGGACTCTCACTGGACGAGCTTTTTGGCACGGGCGAGGATCTGCCCGCCGTGCCGCCGCGCGATGGGCGGCGCGGGCGCACCACCATCGATGAGGCGATCGAGCACGCCGCTCAGGAGATCGAAGGGCTCCCGTCGTCCGTCCGCCTTGAGGCGCTGTCCCGCCTCCAATTGCGGATCATGCAGGGCGTCACCGCCGATCAGGCACGGCAACGCCCCCGCGCCTAGCAAGAGGTCAGTGATCACAGAACGGTGGCGTGACGATAACCGTCACCAATCCGTACGGCAATCCCTTCTTCTCCACAGGGATCGTCGGGAAACGACCCAACGACGCAGCGTCTCCGAACCGACCCCTTCCTGACGCGCGACAGCCGCGACCGCTCTCGCTGTTGAGGGGTACTCGGCCCGATGCTCCAACGCGAGCCTGACAGCCCGCTCTCGCACAGCGGGATCAATCTTCTTTGGCATGACGCCATCCTTTCAACTCAAAAGGAAACGGCACCAAACCTGGGACGGTTCAGGCTCAAAACTGCACAAAACCACACTGTACGATAGCCGCCAGACGTAGACTCACAAGCACAGGAGCGGGAGGTGCCTGTAAACTCGGAAGGAGATAGATTGAAAATACGACGAAGTAGCACTATTCGCTCTGCGACCCGCTGGACCGGGTCCATCACGGCGGTGACACTGGCGCTCTCATTGGTGGCTGTCTCGTCGGCGAACGCTGGCGAAGCGGTCGAGGATCCCCCGGAGTCGTCATCGTTCACCTTCGAAGATGCGGTCGTCATGAATGATCTTCTTGAGGTGTGGACGGACGCCCACCCGGGTCAGGCACCGGGCGATGTCCCAAGCGAGATTGGACTCATCCCAACTGACACGGGATTCAATCTTGACGGCAACGAGAAACTCGAGGCCGCGTTGATCGCGGAGCTTGAAGCGTCCGACTTGGAGCGTACAACCACGGTTGTCAAGGGAGAGATCGTGACCACCTATCACATCCCAGACGCCTTCGACATCAGCATCACCAAGCCCGCAATCACGCCAATGGTGTGGGGTGGGAAAGACTCCTATGGCATCTACGTGACATTGTCATTGTTCGATCAGAACTTGATCGTTGCCGGGCACGGTTTCGTTCTCGCCGCCGCCATCTGCGCGATTCCTGCGGTCGGCACGGCGCTATGTCTTGTGGCGGGTGCAATCATCACGGCCGCAACCGTGTACATCTCCACCTACAACGTATGCAAGGCGCCCAGATCCACACTGAAGATCTATCCCTTCAACTCGAAGAAGTCTGCATGCGTTCGCCCATAGCCGGTGGCATCCTCGTCGCGCTCGAGATGCTTGCCATGGTTGGCCTCTTGTATCTCTCTGACCAGACGAGCGGGACGCTCAGCACCGTCCTCCACGTCGCTGCATTCTCCTTGATTATGGTCGGCGGCTGGACGACGTGGTTTTACTCCCGTTCGCATCCTCGGGACGAGTAATTTAGGAAGCCGACTGGCCCAAGAGGGCGCAAACTGAAAGGTCGTGCGGGGTCTCACCGATCCTGCACGACCTTTCCGATCTTGTGACAAACGGCGAATTCATAGGAGTTCCCGCAGCAACTTTATATATCGTCAACCTTCGTCGACGCACGCTCGAAAATGGATCGTTGGGATAGCAGTCGCCCTGAGATACCCGCCAAGACGCCTTTCGCGCTTCGACGTACGCCGCGACGGCGTCGCGCACGATGTCTGACCTGACTTGCACAGGTGTGGGACTGTCAGAAAAACGGTGGATCTGGGACCGGCCTGACCGAAAGGAAAGGTAATGACCCAGATGACCGAGATGATCGATCCTGTGACGTGAGAGATCATCGATGAGAAGCGGATCGCGGAGCAGCTGCTCACGCAAGCGAAGGAGCAAGGCGTCAGCCTCGTCGGGCCGGGAGGCCTGCTGGGCGGGTTGACCAAAACGGTGCTGGAGACCGCGCTCGAGGCGGAGATGACCGAGCACCTCGGATACGAGAAGCACCAGGTCACCGCCAGCGAGAACGCGCGCAACGGCACCCGCTCGAAGACCGTGCTCACCGAAGTCGGTGCGGTCGAGATCGAGGTGCCTCGGGACCGCGACGGCTCGTTTGAGCCGAAGATCGTCCGCAAGCGGCAGCGCCGCCTGGACGGGATCGATGAGATCGTGCTGTCGTTGACTGCGCGAGGGCTCACGACGGGCGAGGTCGCTGCGCACTTCGATGACGTCTACGGTGCGTCGGTGTCGAAGGAGACGATCTCGAAGATCACCGACAAGGTGATCGAAGAGATGACCGAGTGGCAGAACCGTCCGCTCGATCGGGTCTACCCGGTGGTGTTCATCGACGCGATCGTGGTGAAGGTCCGTGACGGGCAGGTCCGTAACAAGCCGTTCTATGTTGCCATTGGCGTCACCACCGCCGGAGAACGCGACATCCTCGGTATCTGGGCTGGCGATGGCGGGGAGGGGGCGAAGTTCTGGCTCGGGGTGCTCACCGAGCTGAAGAACCGTGGTGTCGAAGACGTCTGCATCGTCGTCTGCGACGGGCTCAAGGGCCTGCCCGATTCGATCACCACGACGTGGGAGTTCGCGGTGGTGCAGACGTGCATCATTCACCTGATCCGCAACACGTTCAAGTTCGCGTCGCGGAAGTACTGGGATCAGATCGCTCGCGATCTGCGGCCGGTCTATACCGCGCCCACCGAGGCCGCAGCCAGGGCCAGATTCGAGGAGTTCGCGGAGAAGTGGTGCACCATGTATCCGGCGATCCGCAAGCTCT
>JAKDIE010000101.1 GCA_030450655.1 Ruaniaceae bacterium | reverse complement strand
GAGGGCGAGGGCACGCCGGCCGAAGGGGAGGACACCGCCGCAGATCCGGACGCGAAGCCGTATCCCGATCTGCCCACTGCCGAACTCGTCGCCCTCATGCAGGCGCAAATTCGCCGCGACGCGGATGACCCAACGGCGATGGGCGCCGTGGATGCCCCTGTGGTGATCGCCGAATGGGCCGATTACCGGTGCGGCTACTGCCAACAGTTCGCGATCGAGACGATCCCGGGCATCCAGCACTACATCGACGATGGCCTCGTTCGTATCGAATGGAACGATTTCCCCGTGTTCCAAGAGGAGTCCCTCGATCTCGCGGTGGCCGCGCAGGCAGCGGGAGAGCAGGGGCTCTTCCGCGAGATGAACCACGCGATCATGGAGTATCAGGCGGTCGACGGCGGCACGGACCTTTCGCGGGAGAACATCCTGGCGCTCGCCGGCAGTATCGCAGTTCCCGATCTGGCGGCGTTTGAGGCGGCCCTCGACAGCGAGGAAATCCTCGCGGCAGTCAACGCCTCCTACGAGAACGCCATGACCGTGTTCGGCCGCGCGGCAACCCCGCAGTTCATCGTGAACTACCAGTACATCGGCGGCTTCCTCGACGCCGAGGCCATGTCACGGGTGATCGATCAGGAACTCCTGCGCATTGCCGATAACGGCTAACGGCTAGATCGCCCAGTCGGACGGCACTTCGAACGGACTCCACGGGATCTCCGGCGGAGGGGCGAGCGCGCCACCTTGCGGCGCGATGACCTCGCGAAGCTCCTGGATAGTTGCGGGCGTGTAGGCGACCGGCAACTCCACAAGCCGTGCCGCAGCCTCGCAGCCGCGAGCCGCAGCCTCGACCGCAGTGCGCCCCTCTTTCAAGAAATTGTGAAGCGTCACCGCCCAATACACCTCGCCCGCACCCACCGTGTTCGTCGCATTCACGCCACGCACCGGCACGTGCACGGGGGCGTCCATCTCTGGGGTCAGCACGAGGGCGCCGTCGGCCCCCATCGTCATCGAGATCAGTTCGGCGTTGGAGTTCTCGCGCAAATATTCGAGTGTCTCCACCTCACGCCCCACGAGGTGATCATTGGCAAGGTTGATGAGATCGGCGGCGAGGAAATCGGAGATCGCCTGGTGTTGCGGATCGCGCAGATCGTGGAGATCGACAGCGAATCGGGTGGCAGCCTCGCGCAGCGGCGCAATGAGGGGCCGCGAGAGCGGGAGATTCGCGAGCATCACGAGCGTGGACCGCCCCACGTCGGGCAGAAGGCTCTCCGGATCGAACGTGAAAGCGGCCGCGTCCGTGAGATCCGAGTTCACCATCCGCAGGCCCGTGGAGTCGTAGAGCACCACCGAGCGTGGCGTGCGCACGAGTTCGCGGCGGCACAGGTGGGTGGAGATGTTGTACCGGTACGCCTCGGCGTCGATCAGCGCCGCCGGGTAGTCCTCGCCGAGCGGGCTTGCGAGCGCCACCATGTTCCCGAGGGTCGAGAGCACGCGCGCCACGTTGAAGCCCACTCCGCCCACCGTGTGGCGGATCTGGCCGTTGACGTTGCGCCAGGACTCGTACTCGAACGGGAAGGAATCGACGGGGAGGGAGGTCTGCTGGTTCGCGATACCGATCACGACCACGCGCATGACTGACTCCTTCCCGCTGTTCGGTGTTCGGTGCATATCCACTCACGGCACAGCTCAGTGCCCGGTGTGATTGCTCTGGCTCAGGTTACATCCGATTCGCTACTACATCGAGGTGTTTTGCCCGAATCCTCCCAGAAACACTGCGCCGTGCTCGGAGAGTTCCTCTTCGAAACGGTACGCCCACGTGCGATACGGAGCGTGCGCGAGCGAATCGTTCGAGAAGCGGTGATCATCGGTGACCTCCGTGACGCAGAAGTCCGGAATCGCGAGATCCACCACGGGACCGCCACGCTCACACTCGGCGATGATCAGGGGCCGGCTCGCGCCCGCGAACTCGTCGATGACCCAGCCATCTTGACCGAGCCACGCGGCATAGCGGCTCTTCGTGATGATGGAGCCGCCGCGCCGCGCCATCTCAATGCCCACCGAAATATCCATCTCGCGTTCCACCTCGTAGCGGGTGCCTCCCACATACGGGCCCTTTGCCGTGAGCATGCACAGGTCGAACTCGTCCCTGAAACGGTCGACGGCGTCGTCGGCCCGGCTCGCGGGATCAAGGCGGCTGTGCGGGGCTGAGGCTTGCAGGCGGATGCGCACGGCGTAGCCGTCCGAGGCGAGGAGGTAAGCCTGAACGATGACGGCGGGAGGTTCTGCGTCGAGAAGTGCGAAGGGCAGTTCGCGCACGAAGAATCGGCGCTCGAATTCGAAGTCACCGTACCCTTGATCGCTCACGCCTCCACGCTACCGGGCGTTTCCGCGCACCGCTCCGTGACGCGCGGAAACGCACCGTTCTCGCGCACCTACCGGGCCGCTCCCCGCGCCTACCTGAGCTCATTCATGCGATAGCGAGCCCTATCGCATCAACGAGCTCAGCTTTCGGAGGCAATAGGGCACGGCTTCCCCAACCCTCGTGGCGTAGCCTTGACCTATGTTCAGCATTGTTGGTCCTGGAGCAATTGGTGGAGTCCTCGCGAGCGCCCTGCAGCGCTCCGGAGCGAATGTGACGGTGGTGGCGCGCCCAGCGAGCGCCGAGCGTATCGCCTCGTACGGAGTGACCGTCATCGATCCGGAAGGAACGCACCACACGAAACCGGCCGTCTCGGGTGTCCCCGCGGATGGATCATCGGTCATCGTGGCCACGAAGGCGTTCGCGCTGGCGGATATTCTGCCCGCGATCGCAGCGGCGAACCCCCGCGAGGTGCTCTTCCTCCAGAATGGCGTCTCGCACCTCCCTCTCGTCCACGCGGCGTTGCCGAACTGCGATCGGGTGGCGTGCGGTGCCATCAAGATCGTGGCCACGCGCGGCGAGGACGGCGTAATCCGGCAGCCCTTCCCCATGCGGCTGGTTGAGGTACCCGATCTCGCTGCCGAGTGGGCGATCACGCAGGGACTCACTGCGGCCGGCGTGGACACTGCCTTAGGCGGCACGGAATCCCAAGTGGGCTGGCGCAAGTTCCGGTTCCTCGGCGCGCTCGCCCTCGCGACCAGTTGGCGGGACGCCCCGATCGGCCCCGCCATGGACGCGGAACCCGGCGTGATCGAGGCAATGGTGGCGGAGATCGCTCAGATCGCGACCGCCGAGGGCCTGCCCAGCGATGCAAAGGAGATCGTGGCACAGCTGCGCGCACTGAACCCCGAAGCGCCGTCGTCCCTGTGGAACGACATCAAAGCGGGCGGCCCGAACGAGTTCGATGAGCTCGGCCGCTACCTGGTGGAGCTGGCGCACCGGCACGAGATCTCGGCGCCCACCATCACCCGCGCCGTTGACGCGATTGGTGCGCGCCTTTCGGCCTGAGAGACTAGGGGCATGGACCTCTCCTCGATCACGCCGCCGATCGCACTTGGGCCGCTGGACGGCCGCTACCGCGGTGCGGTGGCGCCCCTCGTCAACCACCTCTCGGAGTCTGCGCTCAACCGTGCCCGGCTCGTCGTCGAAATCGAGTGGCTGATCCACCTCACGGCAGTGGGCGCACTGCCAGGGGCTCCCACCCTCTCGGACGCCGAGGTGGCGTACCTGCGGGCGATCCCCGAGGAGTTCGGGGCGGCCGAGATCGCCGAGCTCGCCGAGATCGAGGCGGAGACGCGGCATGATGTGAAGGCGATCGAGTACTTCCTGAAGCGCCGCCTCGAATCCGCTGCGGGCACCCTTGGAAAGACGGTGCTCCCAGAGGTCTCGGAGATCGTGCACATCTTCTGCACCTCCGAGGACATCAACAACCTCGCCTACGCGCTGGTGATCCGTTCCGCCGTGCACGATGTGTGGCTGCCCGCCGCCCGCATGCTGCGCGCGAAGCTCATCTCGCTCTCGCGGCAGGCGATCGGCGTTCCGATGCTGGCCCGCACGCATGGACAGGCCGCCACGCCGGTGACGCTCGGCAAGGAACTCGCGGTGTTCACGCATCGCCTCACACGACAACTCCACCGCATCGAGGGCGCCGAGTATCTCGGCAAGATTAACGGGGCCACCGGCACGTACGCGGCGCACGTGATCTCGGTCCCGGGAACCGACTGGGAAGAGGTGGCCCGCACGTTCGTCGAGGGTCTTGGCCTCACCTGGAACCCTCTCACTACCCAGATCGAATCGCACGATTGGCAGGCCGAACTCTACTCAGACGTGGCCCGCTTTAATCGCGTGCTCCACAACCTCGCCACGGATGTGTGGACGTACATCTCTCTCGGCTACTTCCGGCAGAATCTCGCCGCGCAGGGCTCCACGGGATCGTCCACGATGCCGCACAAGGTGAACCCGATCCGGTTCGAGAACGCCGAGGCGAACCTCGAACTCTCCTCCGCATTGTTCGACACCCTCGCCTCCACCCTCGTCACCTCCCGCCTGCAGCGTGATCTCACCGATTCCACCACGCAGCGCAACATCTCGGTGGCGTTCGGACACTCGCTTCTCGCGCTCGATAACGTGACCCGCGGGCTGGCAGGCCTGGAGATCGACGCCGCAGCGATGGCCCGCGATCTCGAGGCCAACTGGGAGGTGCTCGGTGAGGCCGTGCAGTCCGCGATGCGCGCGGCCGGGATTGCCGGCGCCCAGGGCATGGCGAATCCGTATGAACGGCTGAAGGACCTCACCCGGGGCCGCCGCGTGGATGCCGCCGGGATGCGTGCGTTCATCGCGAGTCTCGGTATGCCCCGCGACGTCGAGGCCCGCCTGCTGAACCTCTCACCGTCGTCGTACATCGGCCTGGCAACAGTCCTCGCACGGCACCTCGAGGACTAGGGTGTGCCCCGCCCGGGACGACGATACTAGGCGGTCTTTTCCTTCGAGCGCTTGACGAGGCGTGCGATCACGAACCAGATCACGAGGACGGCGATCGCCGCCAGCACGATGTTCGAGAGGACGCCGCTCCACTGCTCGAGCACCGGGCGGATGGCCGGGCCGAAGGCGTAGCCGAGTCCGATCCAGATCGCGTTCCACACGCCCGAACCGAGGACCGTGTAGCTCGTGAACTTGATGAGCGGCATCTTTTCGATGCCGGCGGGGATTGAGATGAAGGACCGCACGAGGGGAACGCAGCGGCCGATCAGCACGGCGGTGCCGCCCCACCGTTCGAAGTATCGTTCGGCCTTATCGAAGTCCTCGTACTCCATGAGTGGAATGTGGCCGATGATCTCGCGCGTGCGGTGCCGGCCGAGCGCCGCGCCCACGGCATACCAACCCCATCCGCCGATGAGGGACCCGAGGGTGGCGGCGATCCACGCCCACCAGAAGCTCATCCGGCCGTCGTAGGCGAGGAATCCCGCGCCCGGAAGGATTGCCTCCGAGGGGATCGGCGGGAAGAAGGTCTCGATGAGGACGGCCACGCCCACGCCCACCTCGCCAAGGCTCTCCATCAGGCTGAGAACCCAGCCGATGAAGCCTTGGTACTCGGGGGCGGCGTCGGACTGTGCGGCAAGCAGCGGCATGAAGTTCACAGTGGCCAGGTTACCGGGTCGATTCCGGTGGTCTCGTGAAGGCCGCTGTGAGATCAACCGCGCTCCTGTGCAACCTGACCGGCTGCCGGTTTCCATATGGGGTCCGGAGACCAGCCCTGCCGCCTCTCCCACCCGTGCTGCAGGTGACCGC
>JAKDIE010000424.1 GCA_030450655.1 Ruaniaceae bacterium | reverse complement strand
TCGTGTTGACCGTAGTCCCGGTCAGCTCCGCCAATTCGCTCGTGCTCCACCCCACGGGTCATTCCCCTCGCCGCCGCGTCGTCGGTGCCTCATCATTGCCTGACTGTGTCCAGTGTATTGGCCTGTTCCTCGAGTCGGCATGTTTAGACTGAACCATGACTGAGTTCAATATCGGCGATACCGTCCAGGTCACGTCCGGAGCAATGGCACACAGTGTCGGCACCGTCGTCTATCTCTATGAGAAGACCGGAAAGTACCTCGTGCGGACTGGTGCCGGGGCACAGGACTACTACGCCCCGGACGAGATCGAACTGTTCAACCCCTGACGCACGCACCGCTCCACGGTCCTCACCGCAGACGGGCCAAGGATTCCTCAGCGCGCGCAATTCGCTGGTCCACGTCCATCTGCCACCAATAGTCGCCCCGTTCTCCGAGTCCGTGCTTGGCGATGGAGACCCGATTTCGGGCAGCACTCACATCCTCGTCCGTGCCTGACTTCTGTGCGGTGCGGACAGCGTTCCGTGCTGTGCCGAGATGGCTTTTCAGTTCTGCGACCATCTCCTCAGGCAGTTCCGGATCGGTTCTGCGCCATTTCCGGCCCTTGATGACCATCCACTTCTGCGCATCGCTGTACTCGCACTCCCCATCCTGGCCCATGATCAACAGTCTGTTCCTCCCGAACGACTGTGTCCATATCGAGTGTCCACGTGATGTGTCCGTGGGCAATGAGAAGATGGCACGGTGCCTGAGAATCCCACCGCGTCCTCCGACGCCGCCACCGCCGGCTGGCGCGACGCCTTCGCCTCCCTCACCGAGGCGGCCCCGCAGGAGTACACGCCAGTGGCCCTGGGATTCGAACTCGTCGAGGTGGTGGCCCGGACGTGGTTCGAACCGAAGCATTCTGTGGTTCTGGAGAAGCAAGCAGTCTCCCCCGGCACGGATCCCAGCCTGGCGATCCGCCCCCTGATCCTCAGCGAATCAGGTAACTGGGTGAAGAAATCCCTCACATGGCGGACCATCGATCGCATGGCCAGGCAATTCAACGTCGACCCCCGTCACCAGGAGTGGTTCACTCAGCTCGCGGGCTTGCGCACCCGGGACAAAACCGACTTCACGCCCGATGGGGCGCCGTACAACCTCGGCGACTTCCATACTCCGCTGCTGTGGGACATGTTCGCTCAGGCCACCGATATCGGGATCGAACTCGTCGGCGTCAATCAGGGCATGCACGTGCACATCGGACGCGAGGCGAAGGCCATCATCGACGTCAATCGGGTGAAGAACCAGCTGCGGGTGCAGCCGCGGGTGACGATTGATGAACGCGAATTCTCCCCGGGCCTGACTAAGCCGATCTGGACGCATGGGTTCTTCGGCGTCGATCTGGATTCGGGCTTTGCCGTGACGCTGGCGCCGGCGTCGAAGCCGACGGCGCAGTCCGCACTGTCCGTCTTCGCCTCACCCGGTCCGATCACGATTCCGGGCAGTGAGTCCGAGGAGTTCTTCGAGGAGTACTATCCGCTGCTGCGCACCTCTGCCGAGGTTGTCAGCACAGATGCGACCGTGAAATTTCCCCAGTTCAGCGACCCGCGGCTGGTCCTCTTCATGGCGTTCGGGGCGAAGGACCACCTGAGTCTGCAATGGTACTGGGAGTACTCGGGTCCCAGACGGACTCTGCCCGTGGTGCCACTGTCGAAGCTCGGCACC
>JAKDIE010000423.1 GCA_030450655.1 Ruaniaceae bacterium | reverse complement strand
GCCTCCTCGCTCGCCACGGTCCAGCCGCTGCCGGCCAAATCTCCGCGTAATGCCCTCACGGGCACGTGCGGCTGAGTATGGAAGGCACGCCCTTCGTGTGAACTGATGAGCACGGCAAGCGGCGAACGTAGCGGCTTGAGTCGCTTCTGCTTCCGTCGAAACGCCTGGCTCAGGAACAGTGCGGGCACGAGGAGCAGGGCCCACCGCCAAGGCGGTCCCGGGATGAGGATCAGGAGCGTCAGCAGGAGTACGGCGCAGGCGATGATCCAAGGCACCTTTGAGCGGCGCCGTGGCCGGCGGTCGAGACGAAGACGGATTCCCGCCTCGAGGACCGTGCCGTGACCGATCCGGTGCCAACGCCCACGCGGTAATGCGCGCGGGGTGGGGCGAGTGATTCTGCTTGGGCCTTGGCCCACAGCCCTCGCGCGCACGGTCTCGGCGGCGCGCAGGCGCACCTGCGTGCGCGAGATGTGGGGTCCGTCGGCCGGAATGTCGCCGAGCCTGCCGATCGTGACGGTTCCGGCGATCGGCCACACCGTGCCAGCCCGTGCGCCATCGAGCGCGGTGAGGAACCACCGCGCCGAGAGGGCATCAACAATGGGCACCCTTCGATCGAACCGCAGATCGTCGTCGCCCGACACCACCCCTGTGGACAGCGCAACGCCGCGTGAATAGCCCCTGTGGAAAGCCCACGTCAACTGCCACGCTGGGAGACGTTAGGTGGCCTGCGTGCCCGCCGGAGCGATGAGGTCCGGCCCGTTATTCCGCACACTGTTGACCGTGCGCGCCACCGGCCGCGCCGTGAGCTCAGGGGTGGGACCGTTCAGGAGTGCTGCCGCCTCCGCGCGATCCCGCACGGACGGGTTGAGCCACGTCGAGATGTGACTCAGAAACACCGGTTCACGATCGTGGATGCGCGCGAGGCCGGGCCGGGCCGCCCGCGTGAGGATTGTGCACGTCAGGAGTTCGTCCTTCCACAAGGAATACAGGCCAGCGGCGGCGAGTGGGGCGCCGTCGGTCGCAGAGATGAAGTACGGCTGCTTTCCGTCCGACGCCGCCTGCCACTCGTAATACCCCTCCATCGGCACCACGCACCGGGAGTAGGCGAGCGGCCCGCGGAATGAGGGCTTCTCCGCCACAGTCTCGGAGCGCGCGTTGATCAAGCGCGCGCCCAGCGAGCGGTCCTTCGCCCATGTGGGAACGAGCCCCCACGCGGCGGCATCGAGGGTACGGAAAAGTTGCCCATCGATCGCCATCTCGTAGATCAGGCGCACGGGAGTGGTGGGGGCAACGTTCCACGAGGGCGCGATCCCCGCGGCCACGGGCGAAACCACATCCACGGTGAAAATGTCCGCGAGCTCCTGGGCCTGGCGGAATGACGCGTAGCGACCACACATGCGTCAAGCATGCCCCACCCCGCTGACGCTCGCTCGATCGGGCGCCGTCTCAGAAGCTCGACGCGGGGATGGGCACGGCAGGTACCCGCTCTTCGTCGTCCTGCGCGCCAGTCGCTGGACCCAGTCGCCACGGTTGGGTGAGATCTCAGTGCCTGGATCCCGCGACTTCGCTGACGCTGCGCGCGGTGTGCCTTTCGTCGTCCTGCGCGCCAGTCGCAGGACCCAGTCGCCACGGTTGGGTGAGATCTCAGTGCCTGGATCCCGCGACTGCGCGCGGGATGACGAGTCATGAGAACGCACCTAGGTA
>JAKDIE010000422.1 GCA_030450655.1 Ruaniaceae bacterium | reverse complement strand
TCCCGCGCAGGTCGGTCCGGTGGGTCGCAACCCTCGTCATCCCGCGCGAAGTCGCTGTATCCAGGGCGCCCCGGTTGGGCGAGGACCTTGAGCCAGGGTTCAGCGACTCCGGCTGCGCCTCCGCGCAGAATGACAGAGGGTGGGTGCAACCGGGCGAGAGCCAGCGCGGCTACGGCATGCCTGGATGCCGGCGAGCTGTGCTCGCGGGGTTGGGCGGCTCCGCTCCCGGGCTCATGCGTGTCTGGTAAGTCTGAGGTACCCAAGAGCGCTCTTGGGTACCTCAGACTTACCAGACATGAAATACCAGTCGGCTCGCGGGTGCGGCGGCACTCACCCCTCCGGGCCACGATCGCCGTCATCCAGGCATATGCACGCCTGCGAAAAGCTAGGTTGCGCGCCCACCCACGCTCGCGAACAGAGCGCGTCCTTCCGGCAACTTAGAATGGTTCGGTGAGTGAACCCCTAGTCCTCGGCATCGAGTCCACGTGCGATGAAACCGGCGTGGCGCTCGTGTGCGGCCGCGAACTCCTCGCGGACGTGACGGCAACCTCGATGGACTCCTTCGCCCGCTACGGCGGGATCATCCCCGAGATCGCCTCGCGCGCGCACCTCGAGCAGTTCCTGCCCACGCTGGACGCGGCCCTCGATGCCGCGAAGGTGACGTTGGATGACGTGGACGCGATCGCTGTCGCCGCCGGGCCGGGGCTGATCGGCTCTCTCACCGTGGGCACCGCGGCGGCCAAGGCACTCGCCGTGGGGCGCGGCCTACCGATCTACGGCGTGAACCACGTGATCGGCCACATCGCGGTGGACGAACTCGTGAACGGCCCGTTCCCCGAGAGCTTCGTGGCGCTGGTGGTCTCGGGCGGTCACTCCTCGCTGCTCTCAATCACGAGCATTGCCGACGGCGTGACTGAGCTGGGTTCGACCCTCGACGATGCCGCGGGCGAGGCGTTCGACAAGGTGGGCCGCCTGCTCGATCTGCCCTACCCCGGCGGGCCGCACATCGATCGGCTCTCGCGCGAGGGCGATCGCCGCGCGATCAGGTTCCCGCGCGCGCTCAGTGCGGGCAAGGACGCCGAGCGCTACAGGTACGACTTCTCGTTTTCCGGGCTGAAGACCGCCGTCGCGCGCCACGTGGAGGCGATCGAGGACGCCGGCGGGGAGCTTCCCGTGGCGGACATCGCCGCGTCCTTCTCCGAGGCGGTGAACGATGTGCTTACCCGAAAGGCGCTCGAGGCGGCGGCCTCGCTCGGCGCATCGACCCTCGTGATCGGCGGCGGCTACTCGGCGAACTCCCGCCTGCGCGAACTGGCGGCTGAGCGGGCGGGCGAGTACGGCATCACCGTACGCATCCCGCCGATCCGCTACTGCACGGACAACGGCGCGATGATCGCCGCCCTCGGCTCGGCACTCGTGCGCGCGGGCCGGCCGCCCTCGCCGCTGGACTTCCCCAACGACTCAGGCATGGACCTGAACACCACCTACATGGCGCCTAAACCGGGCGACCGAGCTTCATCTCGGTGACGAGCTGCCGCACCACTGCCTCCATTGGGCGCAGGCCCTCCTCGAAGGCGCGGTGTTGCCGCTGGTAGGAGGCGCCCTTCTCGAGGATCACGTTGACCAGCTCCAGTTCCTCGGCGCAGTCGAGGTCCTCGGCCACGGGCATCAACTCTTCGAGCATCAAAGGGATGGTGTCCGTGAT
>JAKDIE010000421.1 GCA_030450655.1 Ruaniaceae bacterium | reverse complement strand
GCACACCCCTAAGTCTGAAGTTCAGCCAGAGGTGTGTCAGTCTTCGAAGCGAAGTGCTTTGATCGGAATGGAGCATCAGCGAGAGACAGACCTGGCACGTAGGAGCCTGCGCAGGACTGGGAGGATCAAGCGGAGAGCAGAGCTCGTCGATGGACCCGGGAGTGCGCAGGAACCACGGAAAAACCGGAACTATCTGATTAGCCGTGTGTCGCACTCGAATATGAAGCACACGCGTGGGAGTCTGCCCGCATGACAACAGCGAGCGGGGCGGTCCTCACGCCCGACGAGTGGCGGGAGCGCTACCTGTCTCGCTTCCCGCTGGCGACGGACAACCTCGACATGGGTGCGTGGCGAGAGCAACGCGAGCGTGCCTTGCGTCGCCAGTACGTCGAAACGTCACCGCGCGCGCTCGTTGCGGCCGTGGTAATCGATGTGGACCGTCCCGACTCCGTGCTGCGGGCGTTCGAGCGACCGTCAGACCATCCGATGCCGTCGTGGGTAGTCGAGGGCAATCAGGGGCACGGGCACGTCGGGTGGTGGCTCACGGCGCCCGTCTGCCGGACGGACGCGGGCAAGGTGGACCCGCTGCGGTATCTGGCGCGAGTGACGGAGGGCCTACGGCGGTCGCTCGATGGGGACCAGGCATACACGGGACTGCTCACGCGCAACCCGCTACACGAGGGCGCGGACGTGATCTGGGGAACCGATCGCACGTACTCACTCGGGGATTTGCGGACGACTGCGATGCCGCGTCAGCTCCCCCGCCGGCCGGAGCGGTCCAGTGGTCTCGGGCGCAACGTCACGATGTTCGACACGGCCCGTCGTGAGGTCTACGGGCTGCACGATCCGGCGATGTCGATGGACGAATGGCACCGGGTCGTTGTGCAGCGATGCCATGCGGTCAACAGCACGTTCGACGATGCACTAGGCGGCCCGTTGCCTTTCTCGGAGGTGCAGGCCACGGCGTCGAGCATCAGCCGATGGGTGCGGCGCAACTTCACCATGACCAAGCACGACTATCAGGCGATGCGCGGGCGTAAGGGTGCGGCCACGGTGAACGCTAAGCGGCGAAACAAGCAAGCGGCCCGTATCGCTGCGATTGCGGGTGAGTCGTGAGCGGCGAGACGCGTGAGCCTGTACGGAAGCGGAGGGCCCGCACGGCGGCGGAGCTGGCGGCGGAATACGGGGTGTCCCCACGCACGATCCAGCGTGACGTCGCGGAGCGTCGCGAGGACTTCGAGGGGCGTGCAGCGGCTCGTCGTGCGCGTGCGGCAGCACTGCGGGCAGGCGGTGCCACGTACAAAGCGATAGCGGACGAAATGGGTGTCAGTACCGGAACCGTTGGCCGGCTACTTCACGAGCACCGGGAGCGCGAGGGCATCCCTCAACCTGGCAGAGGTCGTCGCAACACAACGATGCCGATGCCGAAGAAGATCGCTTAGCGATCGACTGCTGTTAACTTTCTTCTTATGAATCCGAACTCCGGGCCGAACCAATACAACAGCTTGCCGGGTGTCCCCGCACCCCGTAAGGAACCGTTTTTTAGCCTGGTCGCATCGTTCTTCATCCCAGGCTTGGGGACGATCTTGAATGGTGAAACGGCTAAGGGTGTGCGGTTCATGGCGGCTTTCTACCTGAGTCCGCTTATCGCGATTATTGCCTCTTTCGGCTTGGGTTTGCCGTCGCGCTTATCTCAGGCGGGAGCC
>JAKDIE010000420.1 GCA_030450655.1 Ruaniaceae bacterium | reverse complement strand
ACCGATCTGATCACCACACCGGGCCTCATCAACCTCGACTTCGCGGACGTCAAGTCCGTGATGAAGGACGCGGGTAGCGCCCTCATGGGCATCGGGTCATCGCGCGGCGAGGGTCGCGCCATCGAGGCCGCCGAGTTGGCGATCTCGTCACCGCTTCTTGAGGCCTCGATTGACGGCGCTCACGGGGTTCTGCTGTCCATCCAGGGTGGATCGGATCTCGGTCTATTCGAGATCCACGAGGCAGCACGTCTCGTTCAGGAAGCCGCCCACGCAGAGGCGAACATCATCTTCGGCGCCGTCATCGACGATGCTCTCGGCGACGAGGTCCGCGTGACTGTGATCGCTGCGGGATTCGATGCTGCGCCCTCGGTGCCTGCTCCAACTCCCGCCGTAGCGGCAGCCGCCGCGCCCGCAGTGCCGTCGGCCCCCAGCCCTGTGGTGGCCGCCCCGGTAGAGGTCGTTGAGGTGGAGCAGGAGCGCGCGCGGGTCTTTGAGATTCCGCGGGAGTTCAGGAAGGTCGAGGACCTCGACATTCCTGACTTCCTGAAGTGAACTGATTGATTCTCACGCCGACACGCCGAGGGCAATCAGCACGAACGATACTGCCCTCCCATAGCGTCAGTGCGTGAGAGAAAGGGCGCGTGATGGCGGGAACTTTGCGTAAGACGATGGAGTACTTTGGATGGTCCGAGGCGGACTCGGAGTACGAGTACGACGAGGCCGAAGGCCACGAGGTTGCCGATGAGGCACCCTCACGCGTGGTGACACCACTTCGCGCGGCCGAGATGGAGCTTTCGCGCATCGTCACGATTCACCCCACCACGTATAACGAGGCGAGGGAGATCGGGGAGGCCTTCCGGGAAGGCGTGCCGGTCATCATGAACCTGACAGGAATGAGCGAAGCCGAAGCGAAGCGTATGGTTGACTTCTCGGCTGGTCTCGTGTTCGGGCTCCACGGAGTCATCGAGCGCGTGACCAATCGAGTGTTCCTCCTCTCGCCCGCTCACGTTGTGATCAACGGGGAGCGGACAGAGGCACGCTTCTTCAACCAGGGGTAGTTTGAGCATCCTCTTTCAGTTGGCGGCCTTCGCGGTCTCCATCCTCATCGTTCTGCTCATCGCGCGCGCCGTCTTTGACTGGATTCGTTCCTTCGCGAGAGGCTGGCGCCCCAGCGGATTCATGCTGCTGCTCGCCAACATCTCATATACGCTGACCGATCCGCCGATCAGCGCGCTACGTCGAGTGCTGCCGCCGCTAAACCTCGGTGGTGTCTCGCTCGATCTCGGGTTCCTGATCGTTCTGATCGCTCTCATCGTGGTGCGTCTGATTTTCCTGGTCTTTGTGAGTGCGTTCTAGCGGGCTTTTTCGGGACATTCGGCTAAAGTGAGACGAGCGATTGGGATACCACTCGCGTAGGCACACGCAATAGGAGGCGACATGGCGCTGCTTAGCGCAGACGACGTTCTCAATAAGAGCTTCCAGACCACCAAGTTCCGCGATGGTTACGACCAGGACGAGGTGGACGATTTTCTCGATGAGGTCGTCACCTCCATGCGCGCCGTGCAGGCGGAGAACGAGGAACTGAAGGCGAAACTGGCGGCCGCAGAGTCGCGCATCGCAGAGTTGTCCCGTGAGGAAAGCTCGGCGAACGCGTTCGCGGCGCCCGAGGTCCCAGAGGCCCCACCTGCCGTCCCCGAGGTCCAAGT
>JAKDIE010000100.1 GCA_030450655.1 Ruaniaceae bacterium | reverse complement strand
ACGCCTTCTCGTGCATGGGCTACGAGATTCCCGCCGCGCTTGGAGTCAAACTCGCGGCCCCAGATTCCGAGGTCGTCGCAATTGTGGGAGACGGCACCTATCAAATGCTCCCGATGGAGATCGCAACCATCGTGCAAGAGGGCGTGAAGGTGATTCTCGTCCTCCTCCAGAACTATGGCTTCGCCTCGATCGGCGGACTCTCGGAGTCCCTCGGAAGCCAGCGCTTCGGCACGCACTACCGGTCTGGGGGCGGCTCTCACGTGGGCGGCGGCGAGCGCATCCCCGGCGTGGACATCGCGGCAAACGCGCGCTCGTGGGGGATCGACGTCCTCGAAGTTTCAACAGTTGAGGCGTTCCGGGACGCATACGCCGAGGCACACGCCTCGCCGTCGTCGAGCATGATCTACGTCGAGACCGATCTGACGGGGCCGAATCCCCCGAGCAGTTCGTGGTGGGAGGTTCCTGTTGCCGAGGTCTCCCGTATTCAGTCCACCACGGCGGCATACCGCGAATACCTGCGCCAGCGCGAGCAGCAGCGGACGCACCTCTAGACGAGAAGAAAGAAGCACACATGAACACCATCAGGCACTGGGTCAATGGCTCCTACTATGAGGGCTCGCCCGCCGAGACACTGCCCGTGGAGAACCCTGGCACCGGTGTGAGCGAGTCCGAGGTCCTCGTTGCCTCTCAGGAGGATCTCGACCACACGGTCGAGATTGCGCGGAAGGCGCAGAAGGCCTGGGGAAACACGTCGCTCGCCGAGCGCACGGCCATCATGTTCCGGATGCGGGAGCTTGTGCTCGCGAACCAGGACCGCATCGCTACGGCGATCGTGCAGGAGCACGGGAAGAACTACTCGGACGCTGTCGGCGAGATCCAGCGAGGGCGCGAGACGCTGGACTTCGTCTGCGGGATTCCCGCCGCGTTGAAGGGCGAATACACCTCGGACGCCTCCCGCGGAATCGACGTTCACACGATTCGCCAGCCCCTCGGAGTGGTGGCCGGCGTGTGCCCATTCAACTTCCCGGTGATGGTCCCGATGTGGATGCACCCGGTGGCGATCGCGACAGGCAACGCCTTCATCGTGAAGCCTGCGACTCCTACTCCCACCGCGTCACTGATCGTGGGCGAACTTTACAAGGAGGCCGGTCTCCCGGATGGCATCTACAACGTGCTCTCTGGCGAGCGTGAATTGGTCACGAGCATCCTCGACCATCCAGGGATCGACGCGATCTCCTTTGTGGGATCCACCCCGGTGGCGCACATCATCCAGGAACGAGGCATCGCTCACGGAAAGCGCGTCCAGGCCCTTGGGGGTGCCAACAACCACGCGATCGTGATGCCCGACGCCGATCTCGACTTTGCTTCGTCCCACATCTCGGCTGCGGCGTTCGGTGCCGCCGGTGAGCGGTGCATGGCGTTGCCGGTCGTCGTCGCCGTGGGCGGTGTGGGGGAGAGCCTCGCGCAGAAGGTCGCCCAGAAGGCGCGCACCATCACGGTGGGGTACGGGATGAACGAGGGGGTTGAGATGGGCCCGGTCATCTCGGCCGCAGCGAAGCAGCGGATCACGGGCCTGATCGACGATGCCGAGGCTCGTGGTGCGAACGTGGTGCTGGATGGTCGCGGCGTGACCATCGACGGCCACGAGAACGGCCATTTCCTCGGACCGACCGTCCTCACTGATGTGCCGCTAGACGCCCCCGCGTACACCCAGGAGATCTTCGGCCCGGTGCTCGTTGTGGTCTCGGCTGCGAGCTACGAGGAGGCAATCGGGATCGTGAACTCATCGCCGTTCGGTAACGGTGCAGCGATCTTCACGAACGATGGTGGCATCGCCCGTCGTTTCACTCTCGATGTTGAGGCCGGGATGGTGGGCGTCAACGTGCCCATTCCTACCCCGGTGGCGTACTACTCCTTCGGCGGGTGGAAGCAATCGCTGTTGGGTGACACACACATCCATGGGCCGGAAGGTGTCCGGTTCTACACCCGCGCCAAGGCGATCACGTCCCGGTGGCCCTCCGAGGCGGGTGCCTACTCGGCCACCATGTCGTTTCAGCGCGAGGAGTAGCGCATCAGCGCGGATCCGAGGCGGGGGCTGGCGCTCTGGACTCCTTTGTTCGGTAAGATCATCCTTTAACAGGCGAGATTGTTCCATATCCGTCCACGAGGGGGTTACATGGAGCCGGTCGATTCGCACTCACGTGAGGACATTCGGAACGTTCCATATGTTCTGGACATCACGCTGGATAGATCGTCCAGCGATCCCCTGCACGCACAAATCTCCGAACCGTTGTCGGTACTGATCACCTCAGGTGCCATCCCTCCTGGCAGATTGCTCGAGGACGAGGTATCCCTCGCCAAACGCTTGGAGGTTTCTCGGCCCACGGCCCGGCGGGCACTGCAGGACTTGGTTGGGCGTGGGTTGCTCACGAGACGCAGAGGCGCCGGCACCCGGGTCACTCCAACTCATGTCCATCGACCAATCGCGCTCACGTCACTCAATGACGATCTGCGCGCTGCGGGCTACACGACTCGCACGGACGTCCTGAGTTACGAGGTGATCTTGGCGGGGGAGGAGGAGGCCGATCTCTTGAAGTGCCCGATGGGAAGCGAACTGGTGAAGATCGAGCGCCTGCGTTGGGCCGATGAGGATCCTCTCGGACTCATGTCGAACCTGATCCCCGTCGATGTTGCTCCGTCGCTGACCGATCTCGTGAGCAAGGGTCTCTACCAGGGGTTCACAGAGCGTTCGGTACATCTCGCGTCTGCCGATCAGGTCGTGGGAGCCAGGCCCGCCTCTGATCGAGAACGCGAGCTTCTTGAGATTGAGGACCACTCCTCGGTCCTCACGATCGAGCGCACCTCATACGATTCAACGGGGAGAGTTGTGGAGTATGGCAAGCACGCATACACCGCAGATCGATACACCGTTAGGTTGACTCTCGTGGCCGAAGCGTCACAGTCCGTATGAGAGGCGCGAGCGTGGGTCGCAAATGTTCGGACAACGGGGTAATTGATCCATCATTAGTGCATAATTGTCTTGTGAGCGGACGCTAAGGCACGATCTGAGGTGCGGGCGGCCACAGGAACTATCCACGTTGGGGGTTGCGCATGCGTGTCGGACTGGTCGGTGCAGGGAGAATTGGTCGGGTTCATGCCCGGAGTATTGCCGATAATCCTGCGACTCGCCTTGTGATCGTCTCGGATCCGAATGTCGCGGCGGCCGCCGAGGTGGCTGATCGGTACGGTGCTCGAGTGGCTGGTAATGCCGATGAGGTGTGTGCTGCCGACGACGTGGACGCCGTCATAATCTGCTCTCCGACACCACTGCACGCTGATCACGTCTACGAGGCGGCGGCGAATGGGAAGGCCGTTCTGTGTGAGAAGCCGGTCGCCTCCTCCTACGCAGAGGCTGTGGCGCTGGAGCACCGCCTCGCTGGGATCGACGCGAGAGTGATGGTCGGATTCAATCGGCGTTTCGATCCCTCCTTTGCGCACGCTAGGAGCACGGTTGAACAGGGGGGCGTCGGCGTCGTCGAACAAGTCACCGTGATCTCCAGGGACCCGGCAGCTCCTCCGCGCGAGTACATTCTCGGCTCTGGGGGGATCTTCAAGGACATGACAATTCACGACTTTGACATGGTTCGCTTCCTGCTTGGTGACGTGGAGTCCGTTTTCTCGACGGGGCAGAATCTGGACCCTGCGCTTGCCGATACGGAGGGCTTTGACGCCGCGGTGACCGTACTGCGGACCTCCAGCGGCAAGATCGCGACCATCACGAACTCGCGCCACTGCGCCGTTGGATACGATCAGCGGCTCGAGGTCTTCGGTACGGAGGGATCAATCTTCGTCGAGAACGTCCTTCCTCACGCCGCGCGGGTCTCAAATGCCAGTGTTAGCCAGGCTCAGGCTCGATACCTTGACTTCTTCCTGGAGCGGTACCGGGAGGCGTACAGCGTGGAGTTGGCGGCGTTTGTCTCTGCGGTGGACGGCGAGAGACCATTCAGCCCGTCGTTGGAGGACGGCACCGCGGCACTGCGACTAGCCGAGGCCGCCGATGAGTCCGCGCACACGGGACACACCGTCGTGATCTAGCAGATTCGCGGGTGCGGTGGCGCGAGCAACGCTCCCACCGGTCTCCTGGAACATGCTGCGCCTGCGGAAGTAGGAGCGGTGCGGGAATCGGGCAGTGTGCGATCTCCGCGCTAGAATGGCTGGGCCCCGCCTCCGTAGCTCAGGGGATAGAGCACCGCTCTCCTAAAGCGGGTGTCGCGCGTTCGAATCGCGCCGGGGGCACCGAGAGTGAGTCGACCTGACACGCACCGCACGTGTGGGATTGGCCTGGAGCCCAGGTCAGCGCGCAGGACGAGGTGCGTCCTTCGCAGGGCGAGGCGAGAACCAGCGCACCCCGTGGTATCAATCACCTGTGGAGCCGCGGCGGGCGCTTCCGCAGGCTGCCGACGACGACCGCGAGGAACGCGAGCACCACGCTAGCGATCGTGGTGACAGGCAAGGGCTGGGCGTCCGCCCGGAGCAGATCGAGCAGGAGTGCCGTGCCCAGCTGCCCCGTGATGGCAATGAGCGTGAACATCAGCGCGCCGGTTGCGTGCACCACGATCGGCGCGATCCCAATGAAGACCGCCCCGAGTAGGCCGCCGGTGTAGAGCCACCATTCGCGCGGGAACTCGGCGGGCATGCCCACTGTGAGCAGTTTGATCGTGGCCGCGGGGACGAGCAGCAGCAGCCCCGTCGTGGCATTGAGAAGAGTGGTGGTGAATGAGCTACGCGCTTCCATCCGCACGCGGGCATTCACGGCTTGCTGCCACCCTTGCGCCAGACCGACGGCGATCGGCAGGAAGAGCATCCACAGCGGCACGTCCATGTTCAGGCTGGCGGACTGGCTGACCACCACGGCGAGGATCGCCAGGCCCGCGCCGATCGCGCGAGCGGGCGTGAGGACGAATGGGCCCCCTGGAACGATGCGCGTCCGATCCATGATCGCCCCGCCAAGCGTCTGCCCGCCCACGGAGGCGACCGAGAAGAGGGCAACGCCGAGGGTCGTGACCACGAGGCTCTGGGAGAGCACGTACATGCCCCCCACGAGGCCGCCGCCCAGCATCCACCACGGAATCGTGTGCGAGCGCCGTGCCTGGGCAAGCCGCGCGATGCCTTCGCGGCCGGGTCGCCATGCCACGAGCGCGATCAGGATGAGCAGGACCGCGAGGATGAAGACGAGCGCGGTGCCAACGAACGGGTCATCGAGGCGGTTCGCCAGTTCACCGTTGACCCGAGACTGGATCGCCATCATCGACCCCACGATCAGGGCGAGAACAAGCGCGGCCCACGTTGGGATTGCCTTCATGGCGTTTGCCTCCCCGTGGAATAACGAACGGAGGCTGGGGACTCGAGGGTCATGCGCCCCATCCTCGCACTCTGGGCAGATCGCGAGGTGGTAGCGCCGCGGCGCGAGATCATTTGGCCGGGCGAGCGTCCGGATCGGGGGATGGCACGGGGCCGAGGATGGCATCGACGATCGCGTGGATCGCGAAGCGAGTCGCCTCTCCGAGTTGCACGACGTCCTGTTCGAGCAGCCACTGGTACTGGAGCCCGTCCATGACCGCGAGGATCGAGGCCGCCGCGTGCTCAATCTCGTCCGTTTCCGCAACGCCTTCCGAGGCGCAACGCTGCCGGAAGTTCTCCGAGATGTCCGTGCGCAGCCGCTGGTACC
>JAKDIE010000419.1 GCA_030450655.1 Ruaniaceae bacterium | reverse complement strand
TCGTCATTCCACGGGACCATGCGGGCGCGCGAGCGCGGGTCCCTCCCCCCTTGCACGACCGGGCGGGAGACGTTCACGCCGTACATCCCGGACAGCCTCAGCACGGCGCGTTCGGCGGTATCCGCGGAACGCGTGCGCCCCCACAGCTTCTCGGTGCGGGCGGCGGCGCCCTCCACCTCCTGCGCATCCAGTTCGATGACACGCAGCGGCGCGGTGGGGCGGCCGCCGCTGCGCCCGGAGAGCCAGCCATCGATCTGCCAGCGCACACGATCCGTGATATCAGCCGCGCTCAGGGTTCCCTCGATCATCCACACCCGGGAGAGTTCCTCCTCATCGTCGGTGCGTACGGTGACGAGGAGCCGCCCGCAGGAGCGGCCAGCGAGAAGATCCGCGAGACTCTCGGCGAGTGTGCGCACGGCGAATGCGGCGATATCGGAGGTCTCCGCCGGCGGATCGAGTTCGCTGAACACGTGGACGTCCCCGCCGTGTGCGGGTGCCGGGCGCACGCGCACGTCCGCACCACTCGCCAAGAGGTGGATGCGTTCTCCCGCCTGCCCGAAGCGCGTGGAGATGTGACCGCGCGGCAGAGCCCCCCCATCGGCCAGCGTGCGCACGCCCAGGATCGAAAATGCCTCCAGAACGCGTCGCGACTCCTCCTGGGCCGCACGGGTGAGCATCGCGTGACCCACGGATTTCACGGGATGCGGGGCGAGGAAGCGTGCGGTGGCATCAGGTGGCACGATCGTCTCCGCCCGCGCGGCGAGGATGGCCGTCAAGAATCCGCTGGCGATCCCCACGAACGCAGCGACCCCCGCGCCGCGCGCCACCGCATCCACCAGCGAACGCACCAACTCTTCTTCCGGGACCCTCGAGGGGGCCTGCGCGATCACGAGGCCCGGGCGGAGAACCGCCGGAGTGGCCACCGCCGCCTCCGCGGCCTGCACCACGGCATCGAATGCCCGCGCGTCCCGCACCGGATCCGCCGCGAGGAGCACGAGTTCCGGACACACCTGCCGCGCGTGACGCCGCCGCATTCCCGAACGCACCCCCTGCGCGCGCGCCGCGGCGGAGACCACGAGGATCTCGCGGTTGTTGTGCACCGCGGCAGGGCCAAGAGGATCAGCGAGACCCTCCTGCACTGCGGCCGCGATCGGCCAATCCGGCACCCACAGAACGCCGTACCTCCGGGCATCCATCAGACCACCACCCGCAACTGCCCACCGTGTTCCTCTGCCGCCTCGAGCCGCCCCGCGCAGGTCAGTGCCACGCGTGCGGGGCGATCCAGTCGATCAGCCACCACGGCCCAGCTGCGCACGTACCCATCGCCGCGCCCACAGCCTTCGGCGTGATCGGCGGCGGCCCGGATCTGCGCGGCCCCCGGCCACGCAGCACGCGAGATCATCGTGGTGCGGCGGGTGCGGATCCGCCCCTCCAACGAACGCCGCTCCCCGGCGGTGAGTTCCAGCCCACCAAGCACAACAACGTCGAAAGAGTCCACGCACAGCGCCACCGCGTCCGCCGTGGCGGAGTCCACCACCACCACCCGGCGTAGATCGATCCCGGCGCCCGCGGCGGCCGCCCAGCCCACGTTCCGCATCCCCACCATCGCGAGCCACCCTTCGGCCCCCATGGCCCCGGCAGCCGCGGCGAACACCGCGCTTGTGGCGCCCTGCAGGCTCACCACGCGCCCGGAGGTCCACCCCTCACG
>JAKDIE010000418.1 GCA_030450655.1 Ruaniaceae bacterium | reverse complement strand
GGGCGCCGCGAGCGTGTCGCTGCCTCTGTATCTGGGCGCCGGGGCGCTTGCCGCCGCCAGCGCGTGTGCGGTGCTCGGGGTGGGGCGGGCCCGCACGTGGGAGGACTCCCGCACCAGGTTCGATGCAGCGGAGCCGGCGGCATCGGATCCGCGCACGCAGGCGATGGACGATTGGGACGCGCTCACCGCGGGGGACGACCCGTCGGGCGAGCGGAACGAAAACGGGTAGTCTGGGCACCAATGAGGAGGTCACTATGACGACTGAAGAGTTTGTACTTCCGCCGGGACCGGCGCCAGTGAACCACGGGAGAACTCGCTCGGCGTGGGTGCTCACGATCGCCGTCATCATCGGGGCGGCCATTGCGGGCGTGGGTGCGGCGATTCCGCACACGGCACTGCTCGTCTCCGGGCTTGCGGTACTAGTGCTCGGCCTGATCGTGGCCGGAGTCCTCCGCTTGCAGGGCCACGGGCAACCCGTGGAGGCACGTTCGGGCGACTGGTACGAAGGATGAGTCATCTTGACGACATTCTCGCGGGCGTCCGTGAGGACCTTGCTTCGCGTGAGGCCGTGGTCAGTCTTGACGAGTTGAAGGAACGCGCTGCGAGTCAGCCCAGCGCACGAGCCGTCGTGGCTGCGTTACGGCGCCCCTCGGTGGGCATCATCGCGGAGGTCAAGAGATCCAGCCCCTCCAAGGGAGAACTCGCCACTATTGAGAACCCGTCGGCGCTCGCCGCCGAGTATGAAGCCGGAGGAGCCACAGTCATTTCGGTGCTGACCGAACAGCGCCGGTTCGGGGGCTCGCTGGCGGATCTCGATGCCGTGAGAGCTGCGGTGGACATCCCCGTGCTCCGCAAAGACTTCATTGTCACGCCGTACCAAATCTGGGAGGCGCGCGCCCATGGCGCGGATATGGTCCTCCTGATTGTCGCAGCACTCGAGCAGAGCGCCCTCACCTCACTCATCGAGAGGACCCACTCGCTCGGCATGACCGCGCTCGTTGAGGCACACGATCGCCTCGAGGCGATGCGTGCCGTGAATGCAGGTGCCTGCGTGGTTGGCATCAATGCGCGCAACCTGAAGACTCTTCAGGTGGATCGCAGCGCCTTCGAGGACGTGGTCGAGGTGCTCGACGAGAAGGTGGTGAAGGTTGCCGAATCCGGCGTGCGCGGTCCGCGCGACGTGATCGATTACGCCCGGGCGGGCGCAGACGCCGTCCTCGTGGGCGAGGCGCTCGTGACGCACGGCCACCCGCGGCAGGCAGTCGCCGAGATGGTGGCGGCCGCCAATCACCCCGCTCTCCCACAGAGAAGGACGCAATGACCGCTCTCTCGAGCCTCGACGGCCCGTACTTCGGAGATTTCGGCGGGCGATTCGTCCCCGAGGCGCTGATCGCCGCGCTGGACGAACTCGCCGCGCAGTGGCTGCGGCTCCGCGAGGATCCCGCATTCATCGCCGAACTGAATGAGTTGCATCGCACCTACACTGGCCGGCCGTCGATCCTCACCGAGGTGAAACGGTTCTCGCGACTCGTGGGAGGCGCACGAGTCTTCCTGAAGCGTGAGGACCTAAACCACACCGGCTCGCACAAGATCAACAACGTGCTCGGGCAGGCGCTCCTCACCCGCGAGGTGGGAAAGAAGCGCGTGATCGCTGAGACCGGCGCAGGCCAGCACGGCGTCGCAACGGCCACGGCCGCCGCGCTCCTCGGA
>JAKDIE010000417.1 GCA_030450655.1 Ruaniaceae bacterium | reverse complement strand
ACTCCCATCGGCGGTCAGGCGCACGGGGTTCGCCTCGACGTAGACCATGGGGACCTTGGACCGGACCTCATCTAGCTCGTACGGGGGGAGCCACGGGCTCTCGTCGCCGCTCGCAAGTCCACTCATAGACCCAGCGTATCGGGATTGGCCCGATGCGACAGGGCACCGTGGACGCGAATGCGTCCTGGATCCTGCGACTGGCGCGCAGGATGACGAAGTGTGGGCTCCGCAGCACGCTCGGGACCGAGGAGCGCCGTCGATCAGATGAGCCGGGCTCCGTTGGGGACTGCAATGTCCGTGCTTGCGAGCACGATCCGTCCATGTTCATCGGGGAACCCGGTGACGAGGACTTCGGACTTGATGCCGGCGACCCGTTTCGGTGGGAGATTGGTGACGCAGAGCACCTGGCGCCCCACGAGGTCCGCGGCCGTGTAATGCTCTGTGACCTGGGCGCTGGATCGCTTGACGCCGAACGCCCCGAGGTCGATATCGAGGATGTAGGCGGGCACGCGTGCCTTCGCGTTTGGGGCTGCGGCGAGGACCGTGCCGATTCGGATTTCAGTGCCCTGAAACGCCTCCCACGGTGTTGGTTCCGCGCCAGTGGCAGGGATTGGGGGAGTGCCGCTCATCGGTGGGTGCGCCTCCGGTTCTTCGTGGTCGTGTCGACGCAGGTTCGCACCAGGTGCGAGGCGGTGCTTCGGCTATGAGCGCGAGCGCTCACGCTCTCGGCTCAGTCGCCTGTGCGCGAGGCGGGACTTGATCCCCTACTGGCCACCTGGCGGTGCCCAGCGGGGGCCCACCTGCGGGTTCTCCGCCCACCTGCGCGCCCATCCCTTCGGGCTGTGCGCGAGGCGGGACTTGAACCCGCACGTCCTTAGACACTGGAACCTAAATCCAGCGCGTCTGCCAATTCCGCCACTCGCGCGTGCCCTCAAGTCTATGCGCTTTCGGAGGGGCTCAGCGCCGCCGGGCGGGGCACCAAAGTGATGTTTGGTAAGTCTGAGGTACCCAAGAGCGTCCTTGGGTACCTCAGACTTACCGGACGTGCGCTAGTCGAGGCCGAGCTCCCTGCGCAGGCGCGCCACGTGGCCGGTGGCCTTGACGTTGTGCTGGATCTGGGCGAGCGCGCCGTTCGGACTAACCACGAAGGTGGAGCGGATGAGACCCTCGTAGGTCTTGCCGTAGTTCTTCTTCTCGCCCCAGGCGCCGTACGCCTCCGCCACCGCGTGATCCTCATCCGAGGCGAGGGCGAACGGGAGCCCGTCCTTGGCGGCGAACTCGTGCAGCTTCTCGAGGGGGTCCGGCGAGATCCCGACGACGGTGTATCCCGCCGCAGTCAGGGACGCCAGAGAATCGCGGAAGTCGCAGGCCTGTGTGGTGCAGCCCGGCGTCATCGCTGCGGGGTAGAAGTACACGATCACGCCCTTCTCGGAGCCTGCGGCGAGGGTTGAGAGCGTGAGTTCGCCCTGCGTGCTCGGAAGTGTGAAGTCTGGTGCGGTATCGCCAATGTTCATGATGATCTCCTTCTCGTGGTTCCACCGTATCCTGTGCCGGCGTCCGCAAAATCACATTCCCAATGGGCCGGCGAAACTTGGAGCAGGGGCGCCCGCGCTGGTAAAGTTCTTCGAGTTGCCACGCACCGTTAGCTCAATTGGCAGAGCAGCTGACTCTTAATCAGCGGGTTCTGGGTTCGAGTCCCAGACGGTGTAC
>JAKDIE010000416.1 GCA_030450655.1 Ruaniaceae bacterium | reverse complement strand
GCGGCGGAGACACGAGTTCCTTCACGATGACCTGCCCGGCTCCCGCGGACATCCGCCTCGTGGTGGGTCTCAGCGGCACGATGGTCGTTCCTGCGAGCGAGGCCGCGGACATCCTCGCGATTCCCGTGACCGCCGTGCAGACGACCGACATCACCTCGGTTGTCTTCAAGATCGACCCGATGACGGGCGAGCAGGTTCAGGTGGAGGTGAGCCTCGGAATCTCGGACGGCACGATTATCGAGGTGGTCAGCGGCCTCGAGGAGGGCGAAGAAATCCTCATGTTCGCTCCTGGGAACCTCGAACCATTGCCGGAGGGTCCGGGGATGGACGACGGCTTCGTGGAGGAAGAAGTGTATGAGGAGGGCGTCGTTGAGGACGGGATGGGTGACGAGGGCGTCATCGAGGACGAAGGATGATGATCTCGCTGCGGGGAATCACCCGCACCGTGACCCTCGCCGACGGGTCCCCGCTGGAGATCCTGAAGGGTGTTGACCTCGATGTGGACGCCGGCGATTACGTCTCGATCGTGGGGCGTTCGGGCACCGGCAAGACCACTCTCCTGAACATTCTCGGGATGCTCGATAAGTCCTCCGCTGGCACGTACGAACTCGACGGTAAGAACGTGATGAAGATGGGAGAGAGCCGCCGCACGCGCCTGCGCGGCAGTACGTTCGGCTTCGTGTTCCAGCAGTTCAACCTCCTGCCCAAGCGCACCGCTCATGACAACGTGATCGCACCACTCATGTACGCGCATGGGGCGCAGTTCTGGCGGCGCAAGTCCACGGCCCGTGACGTGCTTGAGAGGCTCGGCCTCGGCGAGCGCCTCGAATCGACGCCCCAACACCTCTCAGGCGGCGAGCAGCAGCGCGTGGCCATCGCCCGGGCGCTCGTCCGCTCCCCCAAGGTGATCCTCTGCGACGAGCCCACCGGCGCCCTCGACGTCGAGACCGGCGCGCTGATCATGGATACATTGCGGGACGCCGCGCGCGCCAGCAACGCGGCCCTCATCGTCATCACTCACGATCTCGCGATCGCCGCACGGGCGGACGTCATCTATACCCTGGCCGACGGCGTTCTGCACCGGGCAGAGGGCGTCCAGCAGTCTGTGGCAGAGATGGTGGAGGCATGACCACCCTGGTAGGAGCCTTCCTTGAGGCGCGAGACGAGTTGCGCATCCATCGCATGCGCGTGCTCCTCTCCCTCGTGGGTGTGGCCGCCGCGGTCATGGCGATGACGGGCGTGCTGGCGATCGGTCAGATGCTCGCGCAGGCCAATCAGGAGATGATGGAGCGCTGGAACGGGCGGGACACCACGGTCAGCGTGTTTGTGAGCTCCTCTGATCCGGAGACGAGCGGCGAGATCGCCACCTCGATGGCCGAGTTCGCCGAGCGGTTCTCGATCGAGTACTACAGCCGCACGGTGAACTCGTGGGGGGAGTTCAATACACGAGGAGGTGCGGTCAGCGCCAGCCTCTACGCCGTCGATTCGCCGTACGCGGTGCTGCAGAACCTCAACGTCGTCTCGGGTGCGTGGTTCGGTCCCGGAGACACGCAGCGGCTCGCGCCAGCGGCCGTCGTCAACCAGGCCTTCATGCGGCAGGCCGGGGTGCCAATGGACCTGTCCGTGCAGCCCGATCTCCAGAGCACCACTGCCAGTGGATCGCACTCGTACGTGGTGATCGGCGTGGTCGCGGATCGCGACGGCGAATGGACCGAG
>JAKDIE010000415.1 GCA_030450655.1 Ruaniaceae bacterium | reverse complement strand
GCTGCGCGGCCACGGATTTCGCCAACTCGGGGTGTGCGCGCCCCGATGCCAGCACAAGCCGCTTCTCGCCGCGGGAAGTGATTCCACTCACGTTCATTTGCTCCCATCGGGTGCAGTCGCACCCTCGTCGCTACTAAGCGCCCGTATGGCCGCCTCTGCCGCCGCCGTTCCCGGGCGTGCGCGGACCACCCATCCGTCGATGTTGCGCTGAGACCCTGGATTGATGGCGAGGGCGCCGGGGGGCACATCCCGCCGAATAGTGGTTCCCGCGCCGGTGTACGCGCCATCCCCCACGTTCACGGGCGCCACGAACATGTTGTCCGAACCCGTGCGGCAGTGATCGCCCACCGTGGAGCGGTGCTTGTTGACGCCGTCGTAGTTCACGAACACGGAGGCGGCGCCGATGTTGGGGCCCACGCCGATATCGGCGTCCCCCACGTAGCTGAGGTGCGGGACTTTCGATCCCTTACCGATCGTGGCGTTCTTGGTCTCGACGAAGGCCCCGATCTTGCCCTGCTCCCCAAGATGCGTGCCGGGGCGGAGGTAGGAGAATGGGCCAACGGTGGCGCCCGCTCCGATCACGGCGAGCGAGCCGTGCGTGCGTATGATGCTGGCGCCCTCGCCCACCTCGACATCGGTGAGCGTGGTGTCCGGGCCGATCGTGGCCCCGGTCTCCACGCGGCACGCGCCCCTGAGTTGCACGTTCGGTTCGATCGTGACATCGGGCGCGAGCTCCACGTCCATGTCGATCCAGGTGGTGGCGGGATCGATCACGGTGACGCCTTCGCGCATCCACCGCTCAACGATCCGGCGGTTCATTTCCGTCGCCAGCGCGGCGAGCTGCACCTTGTCGTTGCAGCCCTCGACCGTCCAGGAGTCCTCCACAGTTACGGCGCTGACGGCCTTGCCGGCCTCATGCGCGATCGCCACCACGTCCGTGAGGTACACCTCGCCCTGGGCGTTCGCGCGGCCCACGCCGCCGAGCGCCTCCAGCAGGGTCTCGGGCTCGAACACGTACACCGCTGCGTTGATCTCGGTGATCGCCCGCTACTCGGGCGTCGCGTCCTTCTCCTCGACGATGCCCACCACCTGGCCGCCGTTGCGCACGATCCGCCCGTACCCTGTGGGATCCGCCACATGGGTTGTCAGCATCGTGACCGCGTATCCGCCCCGCTCGTGCTCGTCCACCAAGCGGACGAGAGTATCGCCGTCGAGCAGTGGGGTATCAGCGCCGGTGACGACAACGGGCCGATCGAGCGCCACGCCGTCGGCCACAAGACTCTCCAACGCGCACTGCACGGCGCGGCCGGTACCGGGAATCTCGTCCTGATCGGCGATGAGAACAGTGGAATCCACCGCCATGGTCTCTCTGACAACCCCGTCGCGTTCATGACGGACGACGACGACGAGCCGGTCCGGGTGGAGCGCGCGGCCCGCGAAGATGGCGTGGCCGAGCAGGGAACGGCCGGCAACAGAGTGCAGGACCTTGGGGGTTTGGGATTTCATCCGCGTCCCCGCGCCAGCGGCGAGGACAACGACTGCAGTGGGCGGATTCTTCACAAGTTTTCCCCTACCGTGGGCGTCACGACGCTCCAATACTAGCGCCGTCGCTCCGCCCCCAGGATTCGAACCCGAACTAAAGGCACCAAAGGCCTCTGTGCTGCCATTACACCAGGGCGGACTGTGGGAGGCCGTAGCCATCCCGACCGCCCCACCATTGTGCCACGCACAGCAGCAGGCC
>JAKDIE010000099.1 GCA_030450655.1 Ruaniaceae bacterium | reverse complement strand
AAGGCCTCGATCTTCTCGCGGACGAGGTGACCGCCGCACGCACGAGCGCGCACCAGCGGGTTCGTGAGGGCTCGGAGGACGGCACCCTTCTTCGCGGAGAGGTGCTCGCCCGCTGGCAAGAGTTTGTGGGGACGGGCGATTTCTTGCGGAGCGTTGAGGCAGGAGTCGGCCGTGTGCGGGATCGGCTCGGGGCGTTCCTGCGGGGCCGACCAACGCCCACGCGCGAACTTGAGGACGTGATCGAGGAGGGGCTCCTCGCCCTGCTCGTGGCCGAGACGTTCCGTGCGCGCTCCCAAATCGATCGAAACTGGCGCGCGGCGCCTGGTGGCCCCGAACTCCTCCCTGATATCACGGTGCCGAGTGACGAGGCTCTGCGCGCGGCGGCCTCCGAACGGGTGGTGGCATGGCAAGGCGACTTGCTGGAGATGATCCGGCGTGAAGGCGGTGATCGGCGCTTCACCGCCCGCGTCCTCTCCTTTGGCGTGAACGGTCTTGCCGTCACCCTGATGGTCCTCATCTTCGCCTCCACGGGTGGAATCAGCGGAGGTGAGGTGGCCACCGCTGCCGGGGCGGCCGTCGTCGGGCAGAAGCTCCTTGAAGCCGTGTTCGGCGAGGACGCGGTGCGCCGCATGACCAAGCACTCGCGCGAAACTCTTCTCACCCACACCGATGAGTTGCTCGGCTACTACCTGGCGCCGTATGGCGCGCGGCTCGACGCGCTCGGCGCGGTGGGTGACCTCGATGTGCGCATCGTGGACGCGGCAACGGATGTGCGCACCTCACTGGCACTGCTGAGGGCCCGCGAATGGTGAACGAACAGGCGCTGCGGCGCGCTCTCGCGATCGGGGAACACCACCTCCCCGCTGAGGTCATGGGGCCCGCACGCGAGGCGCTCGATCGTCTGGACGAGCGGGCACGGCTCGAACCGGAGCGGACAGTTGTGGCACTGATCGGCGCCACGGGCTCCGGCAAATCGTCCCTCGTCAATGCCATCGCCGGTCAGGAGATCGCGCGGGTGGCGGCCATCCGTCCGACGACGTCCCGGGCCCTCGCGCTCGTCTCCGGCGGAGGCGCGGAGGCTCTGCTGGATTGGCTCGAGATCGGGGAGAGGGCCGAGGTTCCCGGCGAGGAGGGGCTGATTCTGCTGGATCTGCCCGATGTTGATTCGGTGATCGTGGCACACAAGGCCACCACGCAACGGCTCGCCGATGCGGTGGACGTGCTCGTGTGGGTTCTCGACCCGGAGAAGTACGCGGACGCCGTGTTGCACAAGGAATTCATCGAGCCATTCGCCACGCACGGGGAGGTCGCGTTTGCGGTGGTAAACCAGTCCGATCGCCTGCGGGAAGAGGACCTGCGCGCCGTGGTCGCGGACGCCACGGCGTTGTTCCGATCCTACGGATTGCCGGGGGACGTTCTCGTGACCTCGGCCCGCACCGGTGAGGGGGTTGACGCGTTGCGGGAGAGGCTCCTCCAGATCGCCCGCCAGCGCTCAGCTCGCGCCGCGCGCGCCACTGCGGACGTGGCCCGGGCGGCGCGTGCTTTGCGCCAGGCCGCGCAGGGCTCTCACGCTACCGGGAGCGTCTCCAGCGAGCCGATCGTGGCGGCGTCCGCCCGTGCCGCTGGCGTGGGCATCGTGGCGCGCGCCGTCCAGGGCTCCACGATCCGAGCGGGCCGTGCCTCGGTGGGCTGGCCCGTGACGCGGTGGCTGGCCCGATTCCGGCCAGATCCGCTGAAACGCCTGCACCTCGACCGCGAGGCGCCCTCTGAACTGGTACGCACCTCGTTGCCCGGCGCCTCGCCGATCCAGGAATCGGCCGTGCGTTCGGAGGCCTATCGCGTGGTGGATGGGGCAACGGCCGCACTCCCGCAAGCGTGGCGTGCCACCGTGAACGCCGCCATGGACGAGCGTGTGGATCACACGTTGGCCGGCTTCGATCGCGCGATTGCAGGGGTTGAGCTGACCGCGCCCGGGCCACGCTGGTGGACCGCCGCGCGCTGGCTCCACTGGCTCTTGCTGGGGTGCGCGATCGTGGGCGCCGTGTGGCTCGCAGGCCTCGCCATGCTTGGCTATCTCGCTTTACCGGAGCCGGGACTGCCGATGCTCGGACCCATCCCGTGGCCCACGGCGCTCCTCTTGGGAGGCGTGCTGGGCGGCGTCGGGCTTGGCATTCTCGCCATGGTGGCGGTGCGTGCACGAGCGCGAAGAGTGTCCCAGCGGGCGGTAGCCCGCCTCACCGCAGCCATCGCGGGCGTGGTGAACGAGCGTTTCACCACGCCGCTGGGCCGCGAGCTCTCCGAGTGGAACGAGTTCCGCTCGGCACTGGCCGAGGCCAGCGACTAGCGCTTACGCGGGCCGCGATCCGGTTGGATGCGCAGCGCGCGCCCGGAGACGCGTGTGTTCTGCAGGCGGCGCACCTGGTCATCGCTCGGCTCCGAGTAGAGCTCCACGAGCGCGAACGAGGGGTAGATGTCGATCTTGCCGATCTCGGAGCCGTCCATGCGGCCGTCACCGGTGAGAGCACCCACGATCGCACCTGGCTTCACGCGATCCTTGTGACCAACCTCCACGCGGTAGCGGTGCACGGCGCCTTTATGGGAGCGGCTGGCCCCACGCGGTGCGCCCACACGCTGGGTCTTGTTCGGGTTCGTGCGGCCGGAAGGCTCGAACTGGGCCGAGAGGAAGCGACCGGAGGGATCGAAGTCCTCCTCGCGGCGCGCCCGTCCCGAGGTGCGGGGCTCCACCGGCGCCGATTTCACGGAGGCCGCGAGCAGCGCGGCGGCCACGTCGATGGGCTCGGCTTCCATGGCGGCAACGGCCTCACGGAACAGCGAAAGATCGCCCACCGGCAGGCGCCCAAGCGCCTGGGCGATCTCGTGGTTCAGCACATCCGCAGGTGACGGGATCGCCGCCTCGCTGAGCGAGGTCTTCGTGTGCTTCTCGATGCTGCGAAGCAGCGGGAATTCCTTCGGCGTGAAGAACGTGAGCGCGCGCCCCGAACGCCCGGCCCGGCCCGTGCGGCCGATCCGGTGCACGTACGCGTCCGGCTCGCGGGGAACGTCGAAGTTCACCACGAGGCCAATGCGTTCCACGTCGAGTCCGCGTGCGGCCACATCGGTGGCCACCAGCACATCGAGCGCGCCGGCGCGCAGGCGCCCAATGATCTTCTCGCGCTCGCCCTGCGCCACGTCCCCGGAGATGGGGGAGGCGCTGACCCCGCGCTCCATCAGCTCGGTGGCGACCTCTTCGGCCGCCGCGCGGGTCCGCACGAACACGATCGCGCCTTCTTCCCTCCACACGGCCAGCACACGCGCGAGCGCATCGGTCTTGAAGCGGAACGGCACCACGGCGTAGCTCTGCTCGATGGTGCTCACGGGAGAGGCGGAGGGCGTGACCTCGATGCGCAGCGGATCGCGCAGATGCGTGGCGGCGACCCGTGCGATCGAAGAGGGCATCGTGGCGGAGAACAGCGCGGTGAGCCGTTCGGCGGGCAGTGAGGTGGCGATCGTCTCGATGTCCTCGGCGAAGCCCATCGAGAGCATCTCGTCCGCCTCGTCCAACACGAACACCTTGAGGGAGTTGAGTGTCAGCGCGCCGCGCTCGATCATGTCCATCACGCGGCCGGGAGTGCCCACCACCACCTGTGCGCCGGATTTCAACGCCCGCAATTGCGGCACGTAGGAGGCGCCGCCGTACACGGCCACCACCTCGATGTTCGTGTTCACGGCGAAGCTTGCGATCGCCTCCGCCACCTGAATGGCGAGTTCGCGGGTGGGGGTCAGGCCCAGCGACTGTACGCCGCGCACGTTCCCGTCCACGTGGGACAGGAGCGGAAGTCCGAAGGCCGCCGTCTTGCCGGTGCCCGTCTGGGCGATGCCGACGACGTCCCGGCCGCTCAGGAGGGCAGGGATTGCGGAGCGCTGGATGTCAGTGGGCGTGGCGAACCCCATCGCGTCGATTGCGCGCATGAGGGGCTCCGGCAACGCGAAGTCAGAAAAGGTAGTCATTGAAACCTAAGAAAGTGTGCCCGGATGCGGGCAGACGCGGGAGAGCCCGCCGAACCTTTCAAGCCTAACGGGTGGGATCGTCCTCTGGCAGAGAAGGCCTGGTGAGGTTCGGCACACGCTTGACTGCCACGATGGACAGCGCCGAGAGGGCCACCATCAGCAGGAATCCGGGGAGATACCGGTCGATCGGGACCGAGCCGAACGCAACGTAGAGCGCGCCGAACAGGGACAGTGCGATGGCGGCACCGCCCGAATCCGCGATTTGGAGGGAGCCGGAGATCTCGCCGTGCCGCTCCTGGGGCGTGTATTCGAGCGCGAGCACGGCCATGATGCTGTACATCATGCCCATGCCGAAGCCCGCGAGCGCCCATCCCGCGATTGAGAACGCCGGGTGCACCGCAGGAAGAGTCACCGTGGCGGCGCCGATCGCCCCGAACGTGAGGAGGATCGTGCCCACCCGTGCGAGGCGCAGGCGCTTCGCCGGGTCGTGAACCCGGGTTTGGGCGTAACTTCCGAGTGCCCAGGTCACGGACCCGATCGTCACCACCAGGCCGGCCGGCCCCGGGTTCCAGCCGCGCTCGTTCTGCAGATAGAGCAGGAAGTACGCCTCCACGGCGATGATCACGGCATTGCCGAGCATCCGCGAGACCACCACCGAGGGCACCCCGGGCCGGAGCGTGAGCGTTCCCTTCGGTAACAAGAGCGGCAGCAGGGCGAAGGCCACGATCAGCGAGATCACGGCGATCGGGAGGGACCGCTCGGACGAGGACGCCGTCTGCATCACGGCGATCGCCACCGCCACGCCCGCCGCAGGAAGCAGGGTGCGCCGTGCGCGGGAGATGATCTCGTCCCTGTTCACAACGCGGCCGGCCTGCACCCCGGCCGTGGCCCGCGAGAGGAAGCGGTTGACGATCGGCACCGCGAGCAGGCACGGAATGCCGACTGCGAGGAACACCCAGCGCCATGAGAACCACTGCGCGATGTACCCGGCAACCATCGGGCCCACGAGCCCAGGGACCACCCATGCGGCCGCGAATGCGGCGAAGAAGCCCGGCCGCCGCTCCGCGGGCACGATGGATCCCACGGCCGCATACAAGCTGACGATGATGAGGCCGGTGCCGAGGCCGGAGATTCCCCTGCCGATCGCGACCAACTCGATCGTGTTCACTAGCCCCGCCATGATGAGCCCCACGGCGAACAGCGCCACGCCGCTCACGATGGGCCATCTCACAGATCGCGCATCCACCCACAGCGCGGCCACCGCAGTGGCCGCCACGTGCGTGGCGAGCGGTAGCCCCATGGCGAGCGCATAGAGTGTCAGCCCGTCCAGTTCCCGCGCAATCACAGGCATCACCGCAGTGACAGCCAGATTCTCGAAGGCAGCCAAGGTGATGAGCACAACGGAGCTGGTCAGTAACGTACGCATGAGGGTAGAGGCGGGCACGGTGCGATTATGCGCACCCACTCGGGCTATTATCAATCTGCCCAACGATTGAGAGGTTTCCCGTGTATCGCACCCACAAGGCCGGTCTGCTCACATCAACGAACGCGGGCGAGCGCATCCAGCTCGCCGGGTGGGTCGATCGCCGTCGGGATCATGGGGGAGTGGCCTTCATCGATCTGCGCGACGCCTCCGGAGTGGCCCAGGTTGTAATCCGCGAAGAGGTGGCCCACGAGCTGCGCTCCGAGTTCGTGCTCCAGGTAACCGGCACCGTGCAGCTACGCCCCGAGGGCAACGCAAACCCGAACCTGCCCACGGGCGAAATCGAGATTATGGCCGACGACGTCGTGGTCCTCAACACCTCAGATCCTCTTCCGTTCCAG